>DATFXZ010000682.1:0-4336 GCA_035315305.1 Terriglobia bacterium
GACGACCAGAACGACGCCGATCACAGTGGCCCCAATTCGACGCGAGCGTACCTCCGTCTGCGAAGACTCCGATTCTGAATATCGGGTGCACGGAAATTCTGTCACGTTTATGAAACGTTGCGACGCATCCATTTTGTAGGATGCCGCAAACTCCATCTAAAATCCGAATCCTTCGAGCCTCATAGCGTCTCACTGTAGCAGTAAACTCTACAGACTACCCTCATCAAAACTATCAGCGGAGGTAAACCCGGTGAGTTCGAAATTGCTTGAGAAACGCCAGGCCGAGATGCGTGACGTTTGGCTCGCGATCGAAAATCCGCAAAGCGACAAGCCATGCACGTTGAGGACAACACACCCGGCTCACAGTTCGACGATGCACCGCAACGGAAACCGACAATCATCGAGGAGCCGAATGGAAGCACAACGGTAAGCCGACAGGAACTACACAGCCTGATTTGGAGGGAGCGGTTCGTCAAAGTTGCGATCATGTTTGGTGTCTCTGACGTTGCGTTCGCAAGCCATGTCGCAAACACAAATTCCATTACCTGATGGTGGATATCGGAAATCGCATCCAAGCTGGACAGACGATTAGGAAGAAACGGCGATCACGACGTTGCATGATCGAAGAGGGCGCGGACCTTCGATCCCTCTTCTATGAAGGAAGGCAAATCTTCAATTAAGACTCGTACCCAATGACGGTAAAACATCAGCCACCTCCGCCACCCCCGCCGCTGACACCATCACCTGGAGAAGTAGGTTTTGGGGCATCAGCTGCTTGGGTTAATGTAGATTTCCTGGTTCCAGTTTGGGTGCCATTGATACTTGGCATCCTCACCTTCGGAATCACACTTCGCTGGATGCTCCGCAGAGCAAGCACACATTAAGGAATGGTCCCCGCCCCACCCTTGGTGTAACTAGTCTCCGATGGCTTCTTGTCGGTCCGCCTGGATATTCATGATGCCGATGCCACCGACGATGAGCGAGACCGAAGCAATTGAAGCGAACTTCTCATGCTTATTATTTCGCCTGAAAGCCGCCGTCAACGTTGCCGTATCGGAGATCTGCGTGTACGTTAGAAATGCTTCGCTACGCAGCGCGGCGAGCCCACCCTGAGTTACGACATCGTTCTGGATATCTCGGAAGACGATTCCCGAGCGATGTACCAGGCCGTGGACTTCCTGCTCGAGCAAGGAACCGACATCCGTTACGGCGCAAGGCATCTGGAGCGAGCCATTGAAAAATACCTGGTCTTCCCGTTCTCATCCCTTATTGAGACTCATCAGATGGAATCTGCAGGTACGTTGAATATCGGATTAGATCGTTCAAAGCGGAAACTCACATTCTGCAAACAAGCAATGACGTACGTGTAGGGCCGCGGCGGAAGCCGCGACTCCGGGCTGATGCGCTTCGCGCGTCAATCCGGACAGGTAGAATCGGTTCAATTCCGGGAATAAAAGCTTCACTTCCCAGTTATCCACATAGAGCGGGCAGAAAACAGCCCGACGTCTTCCGTGATCGAAGTGAAAGGAAAAACCGTATGAAGAAACTTTGGACTTGGCTTGTGAATCCGTCCCCCGACGGTCCCGGCTCCACGCTGATTATAAGAATGATGGCGGGGGGAGTGTTCTTGTGGGAAGGGATCTTGAAATTTGTTTATGTAAACCAGGGGATCGGGCGCTTCACGAAATTGGGTATGCCGTTTCCCCATTTCACCGCCGATTTCGTCGGCTACCTCGAGATCGTTGGCGGAATATTGTTGCTTTCAGGCCTCATGACGCGGCTGATTGCGATTCCGTTCATCATAGAGATGATCGTGGCCATGCTGTCGACGAAAATCTCATTGTATCTCGGGACATCGCCATTGCCTTTGCCGCCGTCGCCGCCGCAGTTGGGAATGTGGGCGGTTTTGCATGAGGTTCGATCCGAGTATGCTCAGCTATTGACGACGGCCTTTCTGTTGGTCAATGGCCCTGGAAAATGGTCTCTGGATGCGCTGCTGCAGAGGAACAAAAGCGGCAGACCGGTTCGATCGAAGATGCAGAGGGTTTCTCCTGCACCTGCTGCCTGATGATCCGAGTCGAAGCCGGGACCGCGCGATTCTGCAGGTTCCGGTGAGGAGTTACGATATTGGGTTGTGACAGACCGACGCACCGACGCCGAATCCTTCGAGGCACTGGCTATGCCACTGCTCGACCGGTTGTACAACTTCGCACACTGGCTCACGCACAACCGGGAAGAAGCAGAAGATCTCGTGCAGGAGACGTACCTCAAGGCACTCAAGGGTTTCGCGTCATTCCAGCAGGGGACGAACTTTCGAGCCTGGATGTACCGCATTTTGCGGAATACGTTCCTGACGTCACGCAGCGGGTTGAGTGTGAAGATGACTGTGCCGCTCGATCGTGAAGAGGACGTTATCGGGCGGCCCGCCGATACGCCCGAGGCAGTACTCCTTGCGCGTGCGGATCAGGAGATGGTGCAAAATGCCCTCGAACGTTTGCCGGTGCAATTCCGCGAAGTGATCGTGCTGTGCGATATCGAGGAGATGAGCTACCAGGAGATCGCTGAAATCGCCGGAATTCCGATGGGTACAGTAATGTCCCGGTTGGCGCGCGCGAGAAAATCGATGCGCGAACTACTTGAGGAGAAATTGCGAGGAGCTTCCAAATGACTTGCGAATGGGTTCCGAAACTCGACCTGTACGTGGATGGCGAGCTTTCCGGCAGCGAGTTGACGGAAGTTGAGGCGCATGTTCGGGCGTGTCCGGCCTGCGCCGCGGACGCGCTCAGCCGTCTGCAATTGAAGCGAATGACTCAGGCTGCCGGGCGCCGGTTCTCCCCGAGCCGGGAGTTTCGCGCGAGAATCGCACAAAGCATCAAGTCCGAGAAGCGTCCAAGGTGGGCTTGGAGATGGGCGCCAGCCCTGGCCGCAGCAGCCGTCGTGTTGATGCTGATTCCCGCCGCCTTCTGGCTGCAACACTCGCGGAGTGAGCAAGCCCTCGCTGAACTCGCAGACTTTCATGTTTCCACCCTGGCCAGCGCTAATCCAGTGGACGTCGTGTCGTCCGATCGGCATACGGTCAAACCTTGGTTTCAAGGTAAGCTCCCGTTCACGTTCAACCTGCCGGAGCTGCAGACATCTCCCTTCAGGCTTATCGGCGGACGCCTCACCTACTTCCAGCAGAGTCCCGGCGCACAACTGCTCTTTGAGGTGGGAAAACACCAGATTTCGGTGTTCATATTCCAAAACCGCGCCGAGTTAAGCAGGTTGAATTCGGGATCCTCGCTCAGTAGGAAGCTGGCCTTCAATACCGAGACGTGGGTGGACGGAGGCCTCTGGTACTTTGTCGTCGGCGACGCAAGCCCCTCGGATGTTCACGACCTCAGTGAACTCTTGAGGAGCGCCAATCGGTAACCGTCGTGGTTCTTGGACGGCAATCGCTTTTCGAAATGGTTTAAAGGTTTCGAAGGCGCCTTGGCTCTACCGCATGTACTCGAAAGCATCCATGATGATCGACGCGCCAGACGTTTTGTTGAAATGCGTCCAGTAACGACGAGGATACGAAAGTCACATGGCCCTGTACGGGCCAGCCCCGGAGGGAAGCAAGGGTTCAGTTTGGTAAAGTCTGAGCATGAGTAGTGGGCCTTTCAGGCCGCGAAACGAGATGAAAGACAAGCGTCTTTCGACCGATGACTGAATTTTTGCGATGGTTTACCCGGCGTGCGTTGCAGTCTCCCGTAAACTCCGTTTCGAATCCGCTTTAGAAATCGAGGTGTTCGCGAAGATGCCGCACTCTATCGCGCGCGACCTGCAGCTCCGTGCGCTTCCCGTCTTTGAGCCGAACCACCATGCCGCCGCCAAACCACGAAGTCATTTCTTCGATGTACTTCACGTTAAGCAACGTTGCGCGATGAATGCGGACGAACTGCGCCGGATCGAGCTTCTGCTCGAGCTCCGCGATGGTGCTCTCGACGATGTAGTCTTTCCCCGCCGTGGCAGCGTACGTCAGCTTGTCCTTCGCATAGAAATGCGTCACCGATGCGAGATCGACGAACACGACACGCTCGCCCACACGCGATGCGATCCGCTCAGGAAAACGCTTCGCCAACTCGAGCACGACAGCTCGCAGCCGTTCGGCTTCGGCGGATTGCGCCGCCCCGCGCAACTTTTCAAGCTTCGTGAGAGCGCGATCGAGGGGCTGCACTTCGACTGGTTTCAATAGGTAATCGATCGAATTCACTTCAAACGCGTTCAACGCATATTTGTCGAACGCTGTCGTAAAGACGACCGGCGGCTGATTGGAGAGTTTCGCGAGCAACTGAAATCCGTTCATGCCCGG
>DATFXZ010000683.1:0-10071 GCA_035315305.1 Terriglobia bacterium
CCGCCAGATCCGTGAGCGTTTGGGAGAAGTTAATCAATGTGGCGCGTGGATCCAGCAGATGTTGTGCATCAATAAGGAACAGCTGGTCGTCTTTGAATCGGTTAAGAGCAATTTTCTTATCATCAAACGTAGCGGCAGCACGTAGGCAATCGCGGAGGTCGCGGCGAAGTGCCTCCCGGCCTGAAGCTAGGGGCAGACCAGTCTGGCCGGCGAGCCGCTCCAGGAACGGAACCAGATTCCGGAAGTGAATACCTAAGAAATCATCCCACAGGTAATCGCTCGAACCGAGAAGATGCGCCAACAGGTTCATCCCTTCAGTACGGGCAAGAAACGTCATGATGCGATCCGGGAATTGCTCCTCTGCCATCTTGTCCAGAAACTGATCGAAGTGACGCATCGCTTTGGCTGGATCCGGAGCTTCGGGCAAGAAGCGGGTGAACTGCTTGATCATAGCGACTGCCGTCCGTAACCGTTCTTGTTGGGCACCACCCTGAATCTTGCGCCCTGACGCGTCAGCGATGAAAAAGTGATCTGTCGCTTCATTGCCGACTCTTCGTATTTCGACCTTATGGATGTAAATCCCCTGCATCGCGAGCGCATTCGAAATGCCGTAGAGCAACGCGAACGCATCCTGAGAACGGGCTTCCATCAGAGTCCAATCGGCCGAGACGTCGTTATCGAAGCGGATCTCAATCGGGTAGCCCAGCCCGCTGAGCGGCTCGTTCATCGTTTCGATCCGCTCGGTAAGGAAGCGGTTCAAGCGTTCCCGAGCTTCATCGACGGAACCAGTCGCCAACAAATGCGCAAGTCTTTGCAGCTCCTGCTCGAATTCACGCTGTTTAGTTGCGTCGAAGACCTCGCCCGGCTTGACGGCGACATTAAAGACATCGACAATCTTGCGCGAGGACCGCGACGTGGTGCTTCTTGCAAAGGAATAGATATGTCCGGCCTCTATATCCAGACCGAACGCCGATAGCAATCCACAAAAGATCGAGAATTCCGACAGGTAATCGAAACCAACGATGACGATCTCAAACTCGGCGGTGCTGGAGGTGCGTGGCGTTACCCGGATCTGGACGCGGTGTTTCGAATCCAGGCCGGTGGACATACGGATATGCGAAGCAATTTCTTCAGGTGAGAAGGTCGTGAAGTAATCTTCATCCATCCGTGCGAAGAAGTCGTGGATGAGTTCCAGATCGACCTCCGGACAGAGGCCCTGAATCCGTCGCCTGAGTTCCGCGTCGAGCACAATTCATGTTACCGCGTTACACTCTCAGGAGATGAAGTCCGATATCCAGGACCTGCTACTGGCACCACGGCTCGATCCGCACCAAGCGTCCGCGCTGCTGGCGCCATACGGCTTCAAAGACCCAGCTAAAGCCGACGCAAACCTTCAGGCAGTCGCAACCGATCCGTCGGACCGGCAACTCGCGGCAAACATCCTTGGCGATCTTCTGACGTGTGTATCTCAGTCTGCTGATCCAGATCAGGCGCTGAACTACTTCGAACGATTTACTCGTGCCGCTCTCAACAAAACACAGCTGCTTTCATACCTGCAGGATTCGCCTCGAGCGCTCGAAATCCTCGCAAAGGTGCTGGGGGCGAGTCCATACATGGCGGAAATCCTTATCCGCGACCCGCATCATTTCTACTGGGTGACTGATCCGCAGATTCTCTACACGCCCCGCAAGAGACGCGACGTCCAACGGGAGTTGACGCGAACGCTGAGGGTGCTCGACGCGCCGCAGACACAACTGGACTATCTTCGTGTTGTAAAGCGAAGGGAGATGCTACACATCGGCGTCCGGGATCTCCTGCGACTTTGCTCTGTCGAAGAGACGCTGGCTGCTCTTTCGGATCTAGCGGAGTCGCTAATATCGATGGCTCACTGGATTTGCGCCTCAGCCTTAAGGCGTCAATACGCCATTCCCAGAAGTGCTTTCACCGGTTTTACCGTTTTGGCCATGGGCAAACTCGGCGGCGGTGAACTGAACTTCAGCTCGGATGTCGACCTGATCTACCTCTATGCATCGGATCGCGAGGAAGCGGCTTCGGTATCGGCCAGCGAATATTTCCGCCGGCTCGCCCAAAAGATCACTGCGGGCTTGAACGAATTCACCAGCGAAGGATACCTCTACCGCGTCGATCTACGGCTGCGCCCTGAGGGCGTATCGGGTTATATCGCGTACCCGCTCGACGGCTATGCGCGGTACTACCAATCGCGGCTGTCTACATGGGAACGCCTCGCGCTGCTCAAGGCATGGCCTGTCGCAGGCAACCGGCCGCTAGGTAGAGCATTTCTCGAAATGATCCGGCCATTTATATACAACCTGGGATTCGACGCCGCGGCTCTTGATGATATTCGCAGCATGAAAAGCAAGATCGACCAGAAGATGCTTCTTCGCGACCAACGCACCCGGAACGTAAAACTGGGCACGGGTGGCATTCGCGAAATCGAACTCATTGCGCAATCCCTGCAAATCCGCTATGGCAGCCAAATCGTGGAAATCCGGCAAAGGAACACCCTGGGAGGGCTCGCTGCATTGTGTGAACAGACTTTTATCTCACGCGAAGAATGCGATGCTCTCACGCAAGCCTATGTTTTCCTGCGGGACGTTGAGAATAAGCTGCAGATGGCAAACGACGCTCAAATACATTCGCTGCCGCAGGACGAAACTGAACTGACTGTCGTTGCGCGGACCTTGGGTTATGCGACAGCAGATGACTTCCAGCGCGAATATCAGCGCTTCACGAGTGAGGTCAATCAGATCTTCGAAAGCTATTTTTCTGAACCAACCTGATATATTGTCCTGAAACTTTTTTGGAGAGGAAGCATGAAACTGATCAAGGCGATCGTTCGCCCCAATAAGCTCGAGGAAGTAAAAGATGCTTTGACGAAACTCAACATTGCCGGGATGACAGTTACCGAAGTGCGGGGACACGGCCGGCAGAAGGGCCATAAGGCCGTTTATCGAGGGACGGAATATAGCGTCACTCTTCTGCCGAAGATCATGATTGAACTCGTCATCCCAAATGAGGTAACCGAGGACGTCATCAAAACAATCATCGAAACGGCGCGGACTGGCGAGATCGGTGATGGCCGGGTTTTTGTCTTGCCTGTCGATCAGGGTTACAACATCCGGACTGGCGAACGCGACGTCTAAAAACGATCGACCTTTGTAGCCGCGGATAGCGCATGAATTCGGTGTCAGGCACATCAAGCTGCTAAAACGAGTGCCCGACCCCGATTTCTACGCTATCCGCGGCTCAAGTCCTGCCCTCAATTTGATTTTTCAGCCGGCGCAAGAGCTTCGATCAAATCCCGCTCCAGATTCCCTTCCAGCTCGCGCGTGAGTTTTCCACTCTGGTTCGTTATGTAGAAGACGTCGATCGCGCGGTGACCTTCCGTCGCAATGAGGGCGACTTCGATATTGCAGCCGTGGCCGGAAATGACGGACGCGATTCGATATAACAAGCCGAACGCGTCCGCAGCGACGATCTCCATAATTGTGCACCGCTTGGAAAAGTTGCGGTCAAAGTGAATCGCAGTCGGAACCGAGAGACCCTTCTTTGCTTTGAACATCACGCTTTTAAACTTTCGCTCGAGCAGAGTATTCAATTCCAAGCTCCCGCCAATTACATCATTTAGAAGCTTGGCGAAATGGTCGATTTCCGATGGATTCTTTTCAAAGTAATGGCTTGCATCTTCGAACGACATCAAATCGAAAATGGTTCCGTGCCGGTTCGAAAATGCCTGCGCCCGAACGATGTTCATTCCGAAATACGAAAGCACTCCCGCGATTTTCGAAAATAGACCGGGGCGATCTGCAGTCATCACAAGCAGGTCGTAAATTGATCCATTCAGTCCGAGATGCATGATCATGGGGCGATCGACGAGCTTGCGTGATAACAGGAAATGATCGGCGATCTGTTTCTTCGGAGTATTTTTCAGGTACTGTCTGGGAAAGCCGTCAAGAAAGTCCCTCACATCCTGAGCCGAAATATTTCGCGGCAGCAGTTTCGCGATCTCCGTGATGTCGCTCTCGAGAGCGGGTTGCTGTGTGTACTGGTCGTCGGCCAATCCAAGCGTGAGTTGGTTATAAGTTTCGACATACAGTTGCCAAAGCAGATCTTCTTTCCATGGTGTGACCACTTCGTTGTTCACAGCCTTCATATCCGCGTATGTCATCAAACAAAGCATCCGAAGGTCCTCAATATTGCCCACGACATCGGCGAATTGCCGGACGACATCTTGATCGCTGAAGTCACGGCGCAGGATGATCTTCGACATTTCCAAATGGTTTTTCACAACGGCCACTACTCGTTCGGCCTGATCGGGGGGCAGTTCCAGCTTATCGAGAATCACCCTGACGCCCTCGGTGCTCGGATGGACATGATTACCTTCGTCGTGGCGGTGCGATTTTCCGATGTCGTGAAACAACAGCGATAGCAGCAGTAACTCCGGATTCTCGAGCTCGTTCAACAGAACGGAAAAACGATGCGAGGAAGGCAACTCTTCTATGTTGCGGATCGCTATCAGCGAATGTTCATCGACCGTGTACTTGTGAAAGAAATCTCGGATCACCCGGCACCGAATCTCTTCGAAATCGGGAAAGATCCGGCCGAGGAGACCAACTTCGTGCATCGCAAGCAGAGTGTTGTAGATGCCTTTTCGATCCTTCATCATGTCGAGGACAAGTCGACCGGCGCGTGGATTGTTGCTTAGAGCGCCGTTAGAGGAGGCCAGCCGACGCCGGATGGCTGAGAGAGTCGCGGAATCCACTCGCGCTTTCTTTTGGTGCGCCTCTGCGAAAGCTTCGATCATTTCGAAAGGATCGGCAAAATCGGATGTGAAGCTGATGCTGTTGGGTGTTCCAACGATCGCGTCCTCCCAAAAGCTTGCCGGTCGTGCGATTTCGCCGGCTCTGAGGAAGTAGTCACGCATCAGATTTTCCGCGGCTTCACCACGCTCCGAATCTTGATAGCCCAACTGTGCCGCAATCTGTTCCTGGAATTCGAATGCGAGCACGTTCGTATTCCGTCCGGAATAAAAGTGCAGAAAGTTACGGAGGCAGTGAAGAAACTGGAGCGCACCCTGCGGAATCGGGTGACGGTTGCTCGCCTCCAGAGCTTTGCGGACCCAGCCGGACCAATGCACATCGCGGAGGCCGCCCGGGGCATCTTTGATATCCGGTTCGAGTTGATAAATCGTATCGCCGAACTGCCTGTATCGAGACCCCTTTCCATCAGCAAGCAACTTGAGGACGCGATTGCGATTCTTCTGAATCAGCCGCGGCATGATCTCGCGCTCGAATTCCAGTGCGGTTCCGGGATCGCCTAACAGCAGCCGACAATCGAGAAACGCCGTGTACGATTCCATTTGGCTTTCATCGAATTCCTTGAGGTCATCGGCGTTTCGGATTTGATGGCCGACTTTGAATTGCAGATCCCACAACGGATGCAAAACAGCCTTGATCGCGTCCTCGTCAATTACATCCTTGAAGAAAAAGAGTAGGTCAACGTCGGATTGTGGATGGATGCTCGCGCGGCCATATCCTCCAATCGCCATCAATGCGAACGAATCCGGATAATCGCGGTCACCCCACAGGTCGCGAATAATTTCATCCAGCTTGTCACTAATGATGGCTTCGACGTGGACGCCGGTAGGATCAGCAAAAAATCTTGTCTTCAGATCGTCAACGAAGGATTTCAGCTCGGTGCGTGTAGTCGTCTTCATTCAGCGACATCTTAGCACGCACGGCGGGGACAAGGGGGACAAGGGGTCAGACCCCTTGTCCCGGATTTCTAATTCGCAATCGCGATCGGGGGAATCGTCGTGAACTGAAAAGTAGGACTCATTCGAAGCGCGACGGCAACCATAGGGTTCGTGCACCAGAACTGCAGCCGGCCGACCATCGGCGGAGCGCCGGGGAACAGCTCATCCGTGAACAACGCGAAGTGCTGGAATGGAGGAAGCTCTCGAACAACCTCGCCGAGCACCTGACCGCCGGCGCTCACGAGTTGTAAATGGATTTGGAGTGAGTTGTTATTGGGGTTCGCAATGGCAACGCCTGTCCTGAAGCCCGACGTCGTATCGACAAACACCGCCTGCTTTCCCAGCGGGATAGCCATAGGTACACCAGCTTCGGTCACAATGTTCCCGCTAGCGTCGATTAGCGAGTACATCCCGGCTCCCAACACGCTTGCATTGGCTGTGACCATCGCGTAACCGACAGTGAGCGGCATATCTCCCACCGTGACGTATTTGCGGCTTTCGCCGGGCCCGAGCTGGAAATCGATAACATTGCCGCCTCCACTGACGTTGTTGCCGCCTTCATCGACCCAATTTGCGTTAAATGGTGCTGCGGCCGACGTCGCAAAAGAAATTCTTCCCGTCGCGCCACCGGCGGCCGTAGCGTTGCTGATGAATATCGTCGTTCTCCACCCACCTCCTACGGCGATTTGGGGGAAATAGTAAGTTAAGGATTGCGCTGAAGCAGCGGCGGCACCAGCAAGTATCAAAACAAAAATCGACAGGACGCGCTTCATGTTTGGCTCCTCTCGTGAATACTTTCATGTCCTCAGCAAGGAAGTTGCCAGTCGAGCGCGGAACGGAACGAGCCTCAGAGCGGAGAAAAAGTTCCTTTCACAGCTATGGCTAGTTTTCTTCGAAAGGCACAGGGATTCCGCTCAATGGAAGAATCGTGCCCTGGTGCTACCCAAGCGACTCAGGGCAGTAATCGGATTGCGTAATCCGGAAAACAGATTTCCGGATTCATCACGCCACCATCCTCATCTTCGAAACCATTGCCCGCGGCCTGTGGTGGTGCCGTACCCTGGGCAGGTCGTTCAAACCTCGGATCGAGGATTTTTGAAATCTGATCGCGCGCATCCAGCAGATGAAATTGCGTTGCGCGGTCGGGGGCTTTCGCAACTGCGGCAATGATTGTTGCCTTCAATGTTGTCAACTCACCCCGTATGAAAGCGCGTGAGTCGTTATTGATGGGCGTACGGCCATTTAATTTTTCATTGAGGACGTCAAGATAGCTGCGCTGCAGATTACGGCGGTACGCATCGATCTTCACTTGAGGCGCATTCAACTCGCTCCAGATTCCTTTGCGGACGTCGGCAAAGAAATCCGTCGGCCGGTAGGCGGCTGCACCGTCAATCGCCTCCTGCTCGATCAAGCGGGCGATTCGAGCGTTGTCGAGGAGCGTGGTTAGCACGCGCGTCTGCGATGTCTTAACCCGATCCAGAACGCCGACTGGCTCAATGCGCCGCAGGATCTCTGGATTCACCGCGAATGCCGGAACCCTGAATGCATTTTCGTGAAGAAATTTCACAGCAGCTAACTGGCGCTCACGCGAAACCGGAGTAAACAGCACGCCTTCTTGCCCGATATGCTTTTGCTGGGAGTCGAAGCCACCTACGATAGCCGCAACGTGATTCATCTCGAGCACCCATTGGCCCAGCAGGCGCCCATAGACTTCTTGGAGATCGTCGTATGGCTCACCCTTCCGTGTCGACGTCGCCGAAAGCAGCATTCTTCCGACGCGTTGCAAATTCTTCATGCCTAGCGCACTGGAGGCCACTGCATCAGCGTCGCCGACGGCCTCCCTCTCGTCTCCTGGATCTGCGCCGTTCTGGCCGGCGGTCGAGAAACGGAGCCATGGTTGTGAGTCCTGCATTCGCGCCCATCCGTCCAGCGTGGTCTTTTCTTCATCGGAAGTTTTTGCGTTTCGTATTGGTTTGTAACCCCACATGATTGCGAACTTATCGTATGGGCCGATTCGTGGAATCAGATCCTCCACCGCAATGTGGTCTTCGGGTTGAGCGACGTAATTGAACCTGGAGTAGTCCATTAACGTGGGTGTGTGGCCCATCTTGTGGACGAAGTCGGCATCATGGATCTTGTCAGCCGGGTATTCCGAGCTTGCCTTCATGTTGTGCTGCAACCCAAGCGTGTGACCGATCTCGTGCGCAACGACGTACTCCAACAAGCGACCCATCAGCTGATCGGGCAGGGGCAACGTTTTCGCTCGAGAGTCAAGCGGGGAAACCTGTACGAAATACCAGTCGCGGACCAGGTTCATGACGTTGTGATAGAACTGAATGTCCGCCTCGATGATTTCGCCTGTCCGCGGATCTGAGATGTGAGGTCCAACAGCATTTTCGGTCGTGGAAGGCAACCACCGAACCACGGAGTACCGCGCGTCTTCCGGACTCCAATCAGGGTCCTCTTCGGAGGTTGGGGCTTCTTTCGCAATGATTGCGTTCTTGAATCCTGCCATTTCGAACGCCGGCTGCCACGATTCGATGCCTGCCTTGAGGTATGGAATCCACTTCTGCGGCGTTGCAGGATCGATGTAATAGACGATGGGTTTTACCGGTTCCGATATCTCGGCACCTGGGTCTTTCTTTT
Source organism: Terriglobia bacterium (assembly GCA_035315305.1). Lineage (GTDB taxonomy): Bacteria > Acidobacteriota > Terriglobia > 20CM-2-55-15 > 20CM-2-55-15 > 20CM-2-55-15. The sequence goes on from DATFXZ010000683.1 coordinate 8,423, forward strand.
CCAACCGGTATCGTGAAATGAACGTGCGTCTCTGAGCGCGATGTTCATCACGGCTGTAATCGATGGTTGATGTCGTGAAGTAACCGACGCGCTCATCGAATAATCGTGGCCTCATCGGCTCTTCCGGTAATTTGACCATGCTCCAGTGCATCACGACTGTGGCGCTGCCCGGCCTCATGCCGGCCTGACCGGCTGTACCGCGTTGGCCTCCGCCCGCCGGCTGGTCCGTGGGCGACGTGTAAGTGTGCGACGCTTGCACCTCGATGTTCTCGGGATAGGAAACAATCTTTTCGATAAACGAGCGGCCGGCATCCATTCCGCGGCCACGCAATCGAGCGCGGGCGCTGACCTCAGGGACATCGGTCGTGAAGAGACGCGTCACATCGATCACCGAGGATTCCTTCGGCCCATTGGCTTCCACATTGAATGCGATGATAATCGTGTCGTTGTTGGCTTCGGCGACAGCCTTCGCTACTGGCGAGTTCCCATCAGCCACGATGCCGTACTCCACGTTGCGAAGGAACACACGATTGCCTTGCCGCTCCCATCTAACGACGCGATCACCAACGGCGGATCCGCCAAATCCAGCCCCTAACGTGTTTTTCTGAATCTGAGTAACCCAGAGGAAATCCTTTCCAAGCATCGCTTTCGGAATTTCATAGTAGTAAGTCTCCCCTACCTTGTGGACGTCGAACACGCCCTTGTCGGTCTTTGCATCGCGCGTGATGACCTGCTCATATGGTCGCGGCGGCCGCGGCTGCGCTGCGCCGCGCTGGCCAGCGCCACCCGCTGGAGCGGGTTCTTGAGGAGGAGGTGAATCTTGTCCGAATGCCGGCAAACCCAAAATGATCAATGCTGCAATGAGAACCGGAAAGGATCGAGCGGCACGCTTCATGACGATGCTCCTGGTGGCTGAAAGCATTTTCTTTCGGCGGGCAGTTTAGCAAGGACCGTTGCGGCAGCGTAGCAAAATTGGGAGCACGTCCCACTCAGCCGGGTTAGCGGCGACAGAGTGTAACTCGGCCTGACTCCAATTCGAGATGGTGTGTGAGCGACCCCCTCGCTCGCTTCGCTCGCGAGGGGGTCGCTCACACATCATCGCGACTTAGTGTCTCTGCGTTTTTCTATAAGGTTCAAATGAGCTCGACCTCGACGCCGCCAACGCCGCTCTGAACGTGGATACGGATCTTTGCTCCCCCGTCACCGTGATGCGTGTAAATGTGGCCATCACGATCGAACGATGGCGCGCTGATGTTGGAGAGGAAACTTCCTTCAGCTTCGATCTCGACGTCGGCGTCTCGCGGTACTGTCAGCCGTACCGCTCCAACACCGACCTTTATTCGGGCGTCCATACGTGATGTACCAAGATCGCCCGTAAAATCGAGCTCAGTGTGACCGACACCGCCCTTAAGATCAACTTGTTCGACCTGCGCATTACCCAGTCCGTGAATGATAAGCTCGCCAACGCCGCTCTCCACGTCGAGTGAATTCATGACCTGACCCGAAGGCTTCTCAAAAGTAACTTCTGTTTTCCCGACGCCGCCGCGCAAACGCATACGACGAACTTTCAACCCGCTCAACTCGAGACGCGATTCGGAGACGCCCGAAGCCAGGTTGAGATCGAGCGGAACCTTATCGGTCAGGCGGAG
>DATFXZ010000684.1:0-8402 GCA_035315305.1 Terriglobia bacterium
CCGGCATGGGCACATCACGCATTTGCGGCCGAATTTGATTCCAACAAACCATTGCGATTCGATGACGCCACAGTGACCAAAGTCCAGCTGATCAATCCTCACAGCTGGATCAACGTCGACGTTAAACTTCCGGATGGGCGAGTTGAGAATTGGGCGATCGAAGCCGGAAGTCCCAACATACTTCTCCGGCGAGGCATCACAAAAGACACGCTGAAGGTCGGTACGAAGATCGTCGTCGAGGGCTATCAATCGAAAGACGGCACGCGCAGGGCCAACGGCAGAGATCTGACTCTACCCGACGGCACAAAGCTGTTCCTTGGGGGCTCCGGCGGTGAAGGCGCGCCGTATGAAGTACAGCGGCCTGGTGTCGATATACAGAAGAAATAGGAGACGTTCCATGAGACGTGGAATCCTCGCGTCGCTTGCTTCGTTAGCGGGTTTGGCAGCTCTTGTTATTGGTACTGCGATTCTGATTGCGGGTCAGACTACTACACCGCCTAAACAGAGCCCGGTTCCCGCACAGGGCAAGCGCGACAGCGCGCAGCCTCAACAGAAAGCAGGTCCTGCACCGAAAATGCCGTGGGGTGATCCCGATCTGCAGGGCACATGGTTTGTGTTGGAGTCCGTTCCTCTGGAGCGACCGGCACAGTATGCGGGCCGCGCGTTTCTGACGGAGGACGAAGTCGCAGCGCTGGACAAACAGAAGTCCGTCGATCCCGGCAGGAATGCTCGCTCGGACAACAGTAGTCAGGATGTCGCGGGCGCTTACAACGCAGTATTCAACTCGGTTCTCAAAACCAGCAAGCGGACCTCAATGATCACCGATCCACCGGATGGAAAGATTCCTGCGTTAACTCCTGAAGCTCAGCAACGTCAGGCCCGAGGCGGACGCGGTGGTGGACCGCCGGCGGGCGGCCGCGGCGGAGCAGGGATCAACGATAATCCGGAAACAATTGCGCAGTCGCCGCGTTGTCTCGGAGTTCAGATGCCGTTCCTGCCCCTGAATACACTTTTTGCTCAGGGAACGGTGATGCAGATCGTGCAGTCTCCTAAGTCGATGGGCATCTATATGGAAGACGATCATGCCGGTGGCGGCAACCGCGTCATCTTTATGGATGGCCGTCCGCATCCTCCTGCAACTGTGAAAAGCGTTTTGGGGGAATCGCGCGGACATTGGGAAGGCAACACGCTGGTCATCGAGACAAAGAATTTTGCGCAGGGCTTCCGCGGCTCGAATCCTGATACGTACCGAATGATCGAACGGTTCACTCGCGTCGATTCCAACAATCTTCGGCGCGAGATCACATTTGATGATCCCAAGACATGGACAAAACCGTGGACCGTCCTGATCGAGATGGGTAAGACGGACGACCGGCGGCACATGATCTTCGACTCCGCGTGCCATGAAGGAAACTACGGCATGACCGGCATTCTTGTCGGCTCCCGCAAAGAAGAGCAGGCGGCGCAAAAGAAATAAGTGTTTCTGCTCTCGTTCGGCAGTGGCGTAGCAGCGCTCATCTACGAAGTTGTCTGGTTCCAGCTGCTGGAACTTGTCATCGGTGCCTCGACCATTTCGGTTGCTGTCATTCTTGCCAGTTTCATGGGTGGGACGTGTCTCGGGAGCCTGATCTTTCCCCGACTTGTTTCGATCAGATGGAATCCGTTACGCACGTACGCCGTCATCGAGCTCGGTATCGGAGTTTTTGGCCTGGTCCTGTTGCTTCTGATGCCGGTCCTGGCTGGAATTTACAGCTCGTGGGCTGGGGATGGCGTCAGGAGTTTTCTTCTTCGTGGCGTGGTCGCGGCGATATGCCTGCTGGCTCCGACCGTGCTGATGGGCGCGACGCTTCCTGCTTTGTCGCGCTGTGTTGAGCGCTCGTCGCTGGGTTATCTCTACAGTGGCAATATCGGCGGCGCGGTCTTCGGTTGTCTTATAGCGGGCTTCTACTTACTCCGCCAATATGACGTCACAACAGCCACGTACGTTGCAGCTGCGGTCAATGCGATTGTTGCTGCGACAGCTTTTGCACTTGCACCGCAAACTTTCAAGTCCGTCGTCAGCCGGCATGGGACGCGAAGCGTCCTTTCGGACGCCGCGCCGGCTGAAGCCGGCGTCTACGTCGTTATCGCTCTGTCCGGCCTTTGCGCGATGGCTGCTGAAACAGTGTGGACACGCATTCTGGCATTGCTGATGGGCGGGTCCGTCTACACGTTCTCGATTATTCTTGCCGTTTTCCTGCTCGGACTCGGTCTCGGCAGCGGCATTGGTTCATTACTCTCTCGTAATGTTTCCCGGCTAATGTTTGCACTCGGCTGCTGCCAATTGCTCACTGCGGCCGCAATCGCGTGGACGGCCCATAGCCTCACTGCTTCACTTCCATCGATCAATCCGGACATGTCTCCGAACATCTGGTTCACTTTTCAACTCGACTTCGACAGAGCTCTTTGGGCGTTGTTGCCGCCGACACTGCTTTGGGGCGCGAGCTTTACCCTCGCGTTAGCCGCGACGGCAAATGGTAAAGAGGATTCCGGCACGCTGATGAGTCGTATCTACGCCGCTAACACCCTAGGTGCTATCGCCGGCGCGCTTGGCGCCAGCCTGCTCCTGATTGCCCGAATCGGATCCCAGCGAATCGAACAACTGCTGATTGCGTTGTCGGCGGCCGCGGGGTTACTCCTTCTGCTGAGAGTGACTCGCGCGTGGGTCATCGCCGGTGCCGTAGTGTCGGTCGCAGCGGCGGCCCTGCTGATCAATACTGTTCCACCGATTGCGAAAGTGCTCATCGCATATGGTCGGTATGCGTCGTCATGGGTCAACAAGAGCGACATTGTTTACGCGGAAGAAGGTATAGCTGCGTCGGTAGCGGTCTCGAAGTTTCCGAATGGGGCCATGACGTTTCACGTGGCGGGCAAAATTCAGGCGTCCAGTGTCGCGCGAGATATGCGTTTACAACGAATGCTGGGGCACCTGACATCGCTCGTCCCGGCAAAGCCTCACGCCGTGCTTGTTATCGGGTGCGGCGCGGGAATCACCGCAGGAGCGGTGTCCCTCGATCCCGAGGTGGAACACTTGAAGATAGTCGAACTTGAACCGCTCGTACCGGAAGTGGCAGAAAAGTATTTCAGCAAATTCAATTTTGATGTAATCCGTAGTCCGAAGGTCCGCGTGCACATCGATGATGGACGTCATTTCGTTCTCACGACAAAGGAACGATTTGATGCAATCACGCTCGATCCATTGGATCCGTGGGTGAAGGGTGCAGCAACCCTATACACAAAGGAGTTCTTCGAAGCGGCCCGTCGCCGTCTCAACCCCGGCGGGGTCATTACCGTATACGTGCAACTCTTCGAAACGAATCTTGAAGCGGTGAAGAGCACAGTGGCGACATTTTTTGAGGCCTTTCCAAATGGAACAATCTGGGGAAACACCTACGAAGGCAAGGGTCATGACATGATTCTGCTTGGCCAGGTGGAACCGACACGTATCGACCTGAACGATATGGAGCGCCGCGTCTCCTCTTCCAGAATCGAGCAATCGCTATCGGACGTTGGTATGAACTCTGCACTGGATTTGTTCGCAACTTACGCCGGCCGCCGGCCGGATCTAACCAAATGGGTCGCAGGGGCCGCCATTAATCTCGATCGCAACCTGCGCATGCAATACCTTGCCGGTCTCGGCCTCGATCTCGACAACAGTGCCGCCATCTACGCCGACATGCTTACGCACAGACGCTTTCCCGAAGATGTGTTTACCGGGACTCAGGCTCAACTGGATTCGCTCCGGACGATGATTCAGAAGGAATGACATGCGCCTCGGCGCGGCTGCAGGTATTCGGCCAGCCTTGATAGCAGGCGAGCGCGTATAGAGCTGCGGGCTCACGTTCGCGAATCTTGCCTTTGCTGCCTCTCAGGATGATGGGATAGTCCTCGAGTGTTGGCGGAGTGCTCGTCAACTCGCCTCCGGTCGCGGTGAGTGCAGTTAGATTCCGGCACGCGGCGGCAAATCCGAGATCACATCCACGACGAAGCGGGTCCGCGGCTCCAGCGAGGCTGGTTCGGCGAAGATCTTCGCCGGACCGAGCCAGCGCGATGTGTAGCAGACCGGCTTCATTGCACGACCAACCGGAGCCCTGATCGCAGAACGCTCCTTGCAGGTCGGCCAGGTACGGACATGCGTATGGACGTCCCTGCTCACAAGCTTGCCGCCAGAATGGCAGCCACTGTCCGGGATGGCCGTCACCGACTCCTTGCACAGCACTCATTACCGCAAACACGGCGGCCCAAACGGACATGAATGCAAGGTGACGTTGCCGCGGCCGGAGGCGGCGGCCCAAAGCTGCCGGGTCGAGCATCAAAAGCCAGCGAGACCGCGCGACGCGGTCGATTGCCTTGATCGACAAGTTCAAAATCGGCACCTGCAGAAGCTTGTCGTAAAACGTCGGCATACCTGCCGCGCCCAGCAACTGATACAGCCCGATTGTGCTCAGGCCATAAAGCACTCCATAAATCACGCGGCCAAGCTCCGTTCGCGGCGACGTCGCCGGATCCGTAAACAGCAGATGCATGCCGAGGAAGACCGAAATCGGAATGTATGAATCGTAGAAGAAGTAAATGCCGGTCGTTGCGTAATAGATCAGGCCGAAGATGTATGTCGTCAACACAGCCGACATTGTCATCAGCGTAACGCCGAAGAAGAATTGTCCGGGCAAGCCGATCAGAAACAGCACAAGGTACATGTGTGGTGGATAGAACTGAGTAGTCGAAATCTCCCGGCCCCACGTTAGGTCGGTCGCGCCTGTGGCGAGTAGAGCCAATGAAAGCACGGCAAGGGGAAAAGATGACGGATTGAATATGTGAGCCCGACGGCCATCCTTATTCCAGCGCACGAGTTCTTTCGCGGTGAGCCCGAGCGCCACAATAACGAATTGCAGATAGAACCAGTCCGGCTTGAACCACAGGAACAGATTGATGCTGAAAATCACCGGGAACGGACTGAATCCGAGAATATAGGTTTCGCGGCGCGACCACGAGAGCAGCATGTCGAAGGCATAAGCAAAGATCAATTGCGCGAGAAGGAGATGGAATGATTCATAGACCTGCGGCCAATACCACCCCCAGTACATCAAGATCACACCCTGCCCGCAGGCCTGCAGGTAGTGCTGCTTCTTCAACATAACTTCGATGCCAAGGGTCTTCCTCTTATGCCCGACCCACACGAACAGCAGTGCGTTCCACACAAAAAGGATAAGCGCGGCTCCTACAAACGCGGACAGCAGCTTCGGGTTGTTGTTGACAGGCGTGAGCAGTGCCAGACCCGCAAGGCCCGACGTGAACGCAATTGGCAGGACGAGCAACTTCCTCTTCAGCATCGTGTTGGTCCACGTCTTTATCAGAACTGGGAAGACCATTCAAGCCACGGGAAGTGCTTTGGGTTGATCAAACGATTATCGGCGGGAGCTATAATCTGGCGGCAAACAACGAAGTTTGACGGTAGAAGTTTGACTCGAGAGGTTCCAATGAATGTGAAAACGGGATGGCAAGGACGGGTTTACGAAGATTTCGAAGTCGGTGATGTGTACGAACATCCTCTCGGCCGAACAGTTCTTGCAGCAGATAACTCCTGGTTCACGCTTTTGACGATGAACACAAATCCAATTCACTTCGACGCAAACTACGCGTCAAGAACGGAATTTGCCAAACCGCTTGTGAATTCTTGCCTGACTTTGGCCATCGTCACGGGGCAGTCGGTAATCGATCTCTCGCAGAATGCCGCGGCCAACCTGGCATGGGACGAGATCCGATTGCCCAACCCGGTTTTTGAAGGGGACACGATTTACTCCAGAAGCGAGGTTCTCGAGAAACGAGAATCAAAATCGCGTCCGAATGTCGGCATTGTCCGCGTGAAGACAACAGGCCTGAATCAGCACGGCTCTGTGGTCATCGAGTTCAACCGCACGTTCATGGTTTACAAGCGCGGCCACGTACCGAATCGCAGCGGGGAGAAGTGATGCGCCTCATCCGAAGCCTTTTGTTCGCGCCTGCAAACCGGCACGATTTGCTTAAGAAACTCCCCAGATATCCCGCCGACGCTGTTGCGATCGATCTCGACGAACCCTTGCTGAAGCGTGCGCGTGCGCTTCTTCAGTTGGTTCGGATTAAATAGCCACAGCTGTCACGGATTTCCGGATGTCTACGAAAATTGGATTCCTTATCGCAAAAGAAGCTCCCCGCAAACAGCTTGTCAATTTGATGCCCATCGACTTTAATTTCGAAATTCAGCGGTAGCCGGGCGACCAGCAAGATTAAGGAGGGTTTGTATGCGTATTGGTGTTACAGGTGCAAGCGGCCAGCTTGCTTCAGGCGTGGTTCGACATCTGTTGATGCGATCCTCGGCCGCTGAAATAGTTGCGGTCACGAGAAGTCCCGAAAAGCTCGCCGCGTTTTCGTCCCAAGGTGTCAACATCCGGAGTGGTGATTTCAACGATGCCGCAGGACTTGAAAAAGCATTCAGCGGTGTTGAGCGGCTACTGATCATTCCCGGCTCAGATCTGACTCCAAACGTGCGGCCGGGACAGCACCGGACGGCAATCACCGCGGCGATCGCTGCAGGCGTTGGTCACATCATCTATGTATCTTCCATCGGCGCGCGGCCGGGGACGTCGGACGGAATTATGGAAACCCACTTCGCAACCGAACAGGCTCTAATTACATCGGGCGCGACGTGGACGTTGCTGCGGATGTCGATCTATGCGGAAATGCTTTTGGATGCCGCGAAACAAGCGCTGTCCACTCACGCTTACAGTGCGTTGTCGGGAGCGCCGGCGGCGTACATAGTTCGCGATGATCTTGCAGCCGCGGCAGCCGGCATTCTCACCTCAAACGGCCACGAAGGCGTGACGTATCATGCGAGCGGACCGGCTTCCCTAACGGCCGCACAGATTACCGAGATTATTGCCAAGGTGGCCAAGACAAGCGTTCAGTTCTCTGCGATCACGGTACCCCAGTTGGAATCCGCTCTCGCGACGGCTGGTCTGCCGCTGGTTATTGTTAACACAATTTCGAGATTCCAGCAGGCGCTTCAGTCTGGAGCGTTCGACGTCGTTACGGGTGACGTCGCGCGGCTTTCGGGACGCCAACCCGAATCGGTCGAAGATTTCCTAAGCCGCAGCCTCGGCAAGAGCACGGAGCAGACTGCAAGCGCGTGAAGGGATCGGCTATCGTTTATCGACAACAATCTGTCCGTTTTTGATGACGGCCTTGACCTTCAACAAATCGTCGATATTCGCCAAAGGATCGCCGTCAATGACGACGAGATCCGCAAGCTTCCCGTTTTCCAGCGTGCCGATGTCCTTATTTCGGCCGATCGTAGCGGCGGCATTGCGTGTCAGGATCTTAATTACGTCCTGCGCCGAGAAAACGAGGCGGAGCGCTCTCAGTTCCTGCGCGAGCGAATCTTTCGGCAGGAACGTGGTGTCGGTGCCGTAGCCATACGTTATCCCGGCCTCCCACAAAAGACGCGCATTCACGGGACCCTGGCCCGCGCTAGACAGCGTTTCCAGTGGGAACGGATCGAGATCACGGAAGCGCGGGGTGTTATCGAGCCCGCTTCTCGCGCGGATCCGTTGGTTTTCAGCCGCGAACGCCGGTAGGAAAACTCCGAGTGTCGACATCATCGGAATTCCCGCGCCTGCGATCGTGCGTGCCTGTTCTTGCGTGAGCTGGCCGATATGGGGCGTGTGTACCAGGACTGCCGGATGAGCACGGACGGCGACAAGCGTGTCATCAACGGATACGGCATGCGTAAAGACGGGCACCCCAAGTTTTTTCGCTTCATCGACAACGACTGTTAGTGTGTGCTCCTCAGGGCCGCCCGGTGTCACGGAAAGGACGGTCTTGATGACGTCGATGCCGGCCTGTTTCAGTTGTCGCACGGAAGCGCGAGTTTCGTCGTCCGGAATTGCGCCCGCAGCAACCGCCGGGCGGTTCGGTCCCCGTGACGGATCAGTGCGCGCGGGATCCACGCGCGGCGGTCCAGGTGCGGCACCGGCAGGCGGGCGCGACAACTGGACGAACGCAGCGGTGAACAGCCGGGGCCCTTTGATTGTGCCGGCATTCAGGCGGCGCTGCAGTTCCACGATCTGTTCCGGAGGATCGCCGCACGACTGAATCGTGGTGAAGCCTCCATCGAGGAATTCCTGCATCCGAGGCACCGCCTCTTCCTTCATCCATTGGACGGGATCCCCTGGAGGAAAGTCGGCCGCAATCACGTGACGATGATCGTCGATGAATCCTGGCATCACGGTCATGCCGCGAACATCGATTTGCCGCGCTCCCGGCTCGGTCGAGTTCCCTGCAGACACCGATGCGATTCGTCCATTCCGGATGACTATGGAGCCACGCGG
>DATFXZ010000685.1:0-9069 GCA_035315305.1 Terriglobia bacterium
CGGTGAGGACGAACGTATTGATCTCTCGCGGCACGCCAAGGTTTATTTCCGATACGCGGAGAGCGGTTGGGAGCGTTGCGTTCGACGAGGATGTTGAAAATGCGGTCAACATCACAGCCTGGACGCGTCGGAAGAATTCAACCGGCGAGATGCGCGAAAGCAAACCGACCGACAGCGAGTACACGCCGAACATGTGTAGCGACAAACCCACAAGCACAGTGATGACGTACCACCCCAATGCGCGCAGCAGGTCGAATCCGAAGCGCGCCGTTGTCGTAAAAAGAAGGCAAGCTACGGCGAACGGCGCGAACCACATGACCATGTCGATGATCTTCGCGGAGACTTGAAACAAAGCGTCGAAGAAATGAATGAGTGGTCTCGTTTCTGCAGCAGGCAACAACGTTACGGCTATTGCGAGGACCACAGCGAAGAACATGAGGTAAATCATGCTCGGCGTCTCGCTGGCTGCGGCCGCGAATGGATTCGAAGGCGCCAAGGTCCGGACGACCTGCATTAACGGCGACGGTGCTGGTCCTGCTTGTGCCGCCGCGGCTTGAACGCGTCGGCCCGCGTCGGCGCTATACCGTTCGACCAGCGCCTTGGCTGTGGCGCCGTCGATGCGTTCGCCCGGCCGCACGAGATTCGCGAGGCCGATTCCAATCGCGACCGAGATCGCTGAAATGACAACCGTGTAAATGAAGCACTTCAGGCCGATCCTGCCGAGTTTTCGGATGTCGCCTATTCCGGAGATACCAACGACGAGCGACGAAAATACGAGCGGAATAACCGTCATCAGCAGTAGCCGTAGGAATAATTCGCCAATCGGTTCGGTGATGTGAAACACGGCCCACTCGACACGGCGATCCGTGCCGCCCAAAAGCGCGTTGACAGCGATGCCGAGTGTGGCGCCCAAGACCAATCCTGCAAGGATGCGGGTATATGACATGGCCGTCGATCTTAGCCGATTTCCGGCCCGGCGCGTGACGGCACCCGCATTTATAACCGTCGGCTTCCATCTTAGTAGTCGAGAAACCTTTTCCTCTCGCGCACCGTCAAAGAAACGGCAATGGCGGCTTTTTCGACTAGCGCCTCTTGGATGAAGGCTACACTGTTTCTAATTCTTTGCATTTTCCTAATCGCAAATCCCGCGCGATCACAAGGGCAGCAACAAATAATTGAGGATGTACGCGTGCGTGGCAACCACCGTATACCCACGGACACTATCAAGTACAACATACAGACAAAGCCCGGCCAGGCTATGAACGCCACCACCATTGATCGCGACGTGAAAGCTCTGTATTCATTGGGTTATTTCGACGATATCCGAGTCGAAGCAGAAACCGGGGTCCGAGGTTCGATTGTTATATTCCAGGTCAACGAAAGACCGCTCATTCGCGCTATTACGTATACGGGGCTGCAATCCATTACCAATGCCGAGATTCTCGAAAAGTTCAGAGAGCAGAAGGTCGATATCCGCCAGGATTCGCCTTATGACCCGGTGCGCGTCCGGCGAGCCCAAGCGGTCATCAAGGGAATGCTCGCTGAAAGGGGACATCCGAACGCCACTGTCGACGTGCGCACCGAGAAGAGTTCCCCGAACTTAATGGCAGTTACTTTTGCTGTTACTGAAGGTTCGACGCTCAAGATCGACAAGATCGATATCGAAGGCAATACCGCCCTTTCCGACAGGGAATTGAAACATGCGATGACATTGGTTAGGGAATCGGGGCCGCTCACGCTGTTTACGAACAAGGATACGTACAACGAACTGAAACTCACCGACGACATTGCCCGCATTCGGATGCTGTACGCTTCAAAAGGGTACGTGCGTGCTAATGTCCTAAGACCCGAGACCGAAATCAAATCTAAAACAATTTACCGCACGTTTCCCTTCGTCAAGCCGGCATTTCCATGGGGAATTCCTCTGCCCTTCTGGAAAGAACAATCACAACGCATGCATGTGAAGCTCAAGATCGAAGAAAACGCACAATACCGGATAGGCACGGTCAACGTGATCGGCAACAAAGAGTTTTCCAGCGACACGATCCGGTTCACGCTCGGTTTGGTTCCGGGAGCGGTGTACGACGAGGAACGGTTGCGTAGGGGGTTAGACATGTTGAAGATGATGTACGGCGACCGAGGCTACATCAACTTCACTCCAATACCGCAACAAAACTTCAACGAAGAGAAAAAACTTATCAATCTCACCGTCAATATTGACGAAGATCACAAGTTCTACGTCAACCGCATCTCCTTTTCCGGGAACACAACCACCAGAGACAAAGTCATCCGGCGGGAACTGTTGATCGAGGAAGGTGACGTTTTCAGTTCAGCTTTATGGGATAAGAGCTTACTCAAACTGAACCAGCTAGGTTATTTCGAAGAGCTTCGTAATCTGGATGCCGAGATGAAGCTGAATCCGGCGGACAACTCCGTAGACATCAACCTCAAGGTCAAGGAAAAGGACGGAAACCGCATCGGATTCAACGGCGGTCTGAGCGGCGCCAGCGGTGGCTTTCTAGGCGTGAGTTACTCAACGAACAATTTCCTTGGCCTCGGTGAGAACATGTCAGTGAACCTGCAAAGCGGTACGCGGCAGTCCAACTACGAGTTCAGCTTTACCGAGCCTTATCTTCTCAGTCAGCCTCTGGCCACCAGCTTTTCCTTGTTCTCGACGAGCTACCGATATAACCAGAGCGGCTTGAACTTTGACCAGGCCCGCAGAGGGTTCAACTTGTCGACGACGCGCCCTTTTCGCACTTTTCATCGTTTCGGCATGAGCTATCAGCTCGATAACTCACGTACCTCGTCGGTTGATCCCGCGACCCAGGAGTTTTTTTCCACGCTTGCCACAGGGGATCAGAATGCATCGAGCTACTTCGCTCGGCGGTTGATAACCAGTTACTCGTTCAACTCCATTAACAATCCTTTCAAACCCACAAAGGGACACAGCTTCACTACCTCACTGGAGTCGGCCGGTGGGTTGCTCGGAGGGAACGTGAACTTCTATCGTCCCAGCTTTGAGTTCAAGACCTTCAAGCCGGTCAACCACGGACGCAATACGATCGCGATGCGTTTTAGCGGATCATACGTGCAAGCGTTCCCAAACAAGAGTGTGCCCTTTTACGAGCGCTTCTTTATGGGTGGGGATTATGATTTGCGCGGGTTTGATTTCCGTTCCGTCGGCCCTATCGCTTTTATCAGCCGAACCAGGGATGCTGTTAATGCTTCGACAGGGGAAGTCGTTAAAGTTCCGTTTGACGACATAGTTCATGTCGGAGGAGATACTCAAGCACTGTTCAATTTCGAATATCGCATTCCGATCGCCAAGCTAATAACTCTTGCCCCGTTTGTTGATATAGGCAATAGCTGGGTACTCAATTCCAAGGCGCTCTCGAGACAAGTAACCGACTCGCTCGGTCAAGTCAGCCTGCAAAACATCAACTTTCTGTCCGGTACTAACTCCGGTTTGCGCGTGAGCACCGGCGTCGAACTCCAGATCACTATGCCTATAATCAATCTGCCTCTCCGACTGATATTCGCGCTGAATCCAAGCCGAATCGATCGAACATACATCGGTCCAAGCGCCGGCACTCCCGTGTCCGTTCAGCAGCCGTTTCAGGGATTCAGATTCTCTATAGGCAAAACGTTCTAGACGGAAGGAAAGTTATTCAGCCGCGGATTGCGCGAAACTTCTGGCTACTGCGAACAAGGACCACTGGCCCGGAACATCGTCGAAGGTCTTCACGCCACGCTTTTCAAACTCCAAGCCCGATCCTGCGACCAAATCGCGGACTGTGTGCGAAATCAATACTTCTCCGAATGAAGCTACAGATGTCAACGCACGACCGAGGCGGACTGCAGGACCCGCCATTTTGTGGCCGATGACGTCGCACTCGCCGGTATGTAGTGCGGCTCGTGCGCGTAAACCGAGTCGCGCAGAGGATTCCAGTATCCCGACGGCACACCGTATTGCCCGAGCGGGTCCGTCAAAGGTCGCAAACAATTCCATATCCGAAAATTCAATCTCATTGCCTCGATACAAGGTCAGATTTCGTCGAACGTAGGAGCGGTGAAGCTCATACGTTTGCTGCAACCAGATGTCATTCTCGAATTGTACGAACAACAATGTCGTAAGAACGCGCTCGATCTGTCGTTCCGGTCTTGCCCCGGTCAGGAATTCTGCGATTTCGTCAAGAATGGCGTCTTGATCGCCTACGAAAGGCAGATGATCGTTACCTTCCAGTTCTACGTATTTGGCGCCTGGAATCAGCAATGCGACGAGCCTGCCGCCCTCGACCGGCAAGCATGGATCTCCTTTGCGATGGAGGACCAACGTGGGAACCCGCAAAGAGGGGAGTACATTCCGTACGTCGATTTCCGCGTTCATCCGCGTTAATGCGACAGCTGCCGCAGGACTCGCGCCCATTCGGAGATATTCTGCCCACCACTCGCGAAACTTGGAATCGTGAGCTGCGCTCGGCGCGCGTTCCTCGAGACCTACAGGTCCGCCCCACTCGGATTTGATACGTTCCAGAAATTGTTCGCGTTGTTCCCGGGTGGGAGCCCAGGGATAATCCTCCGACCAAATACGCTTGGCGTACGTGCCGATCATGGTTAAGGCTATCGTCCGCTCCGGATACGTCGCGGCAAACAGACTGCACATTGGTCCACCCTCTGAAATTCCTAGAAACGCGGCACGCTTAGATCCAACAGCATTCATTACGGCGAGCACATCGGTCATACGCTGCTCGAGCGTCGGAAGTTCGCTCAGGGGCACGCGATCTGATAGACCCGTGCCGCGCTTGTCGAACAAGATCAGCCGCGAAAAGGATGCGAGCCGCATCAGAAAGCGGGCGAACGATGGCTCCTTCCAGAAGTATTCAAGGTGCGATACCCATCCCATCACGAACACGAGGTCAAGAGGACCGTCGCCAACGACCTGGTAAGCGATGTTGACGTCACCCGTGCTGACGGCGTAATGGGTCTTCGGATTAGGAACAGCGGAGCGATGAATGACGTTGGAAATTTCTCTTTGGGAAGCACGTGCAGCCGGATCAATAACCTCGATATTCCCGACAAAACGGTAGCCGCGTTTGGGAATGGTCTCGATGTATTTCACATCCCCCGACCCCTCTTCCAGAACCCTTCGTATTTTGGAAATGTTCTGAGCCACGTTGTTTTCTTCAACGAATTCGTCGGGCCAGACCAGACGCAGAAGATCTTCTTTGCTCAGAACAGAGCCGTTGTTCTCGATCAGAGTGACGAGAGTGTCGAACGCCTTCGGCGGCAGCATGACGATCTCGTTTCCCGACATGAGCAAACGTTTCCTCACATCGACTCGGAAATGGCCGAATACATAAATCTGACCGTCGAGATTCATGGGCGTCTTCAGAACAAATTCATAAGTCCCTAAAGAATTCCGGAAGCGATCCGGCCTACCTTCGCACCATGAAGGCTAAGGAATTGTAACCGAAACACCCTGGCGTCGCGGCCCGTCCGCCGCCTCCGCAGCAGTTTTTCCGCGATCCCGCAGAGAGGAGCAACTTTGACGCACAATTTTATTTCGAAACAAGTGATTGCGGCACTCGTGCTGGCAATGTGGATATTGGTGCCTTCCGTTCAGGCACAGATTGCGGACATCTGTCCCGACGCCATCGAAACACCTCTCACCGGGCCATCCATTCGAGAGACCTTCGTACGAACGGAGCTGTACTTTGGAACAGCGCGACAGAATATTGCCCCGGTATCTGACGCGGAATGGCGCTACTTCCTCGATTTCGTCATCACCAAAAGGTTTCCAGAAGGACTCACCATCATCACGGCGGACGGGCAGTTCCAGGACGATTCCGGCAACGTGATCAAGGAAAAGACCTTCGTTCTGATCCTTCTCTATCCCCTAAAAGATCGGGAGAAAGGGAACGAATCCATCGAGTTCATTCGCGACGCCTATAAGAAGGCGTTTAAACAACAGTCCGTGCTTCGAGTCGACTTTGGACTGCCTGTGAGAGTTTCATTCTAGTGCCTACCGAACAGGAGCCATAGGACACCCTCGATTCTTCTTTGGAGACAGCATCGAAAAACTTATGGATGGCGAGACGGAGCGGAACGTCACAATATTAATGCGCGGGAAAGGGGATCTGACCAATACCTAATGCTCAATTCCGAATTCCTATCCGAAAAAACCGCCCCTACGGCCCGGCTGCTGCCCGTCGGATAAGAATTCAGAATTCGGAATCTCACTGGAAAGACTGTACGTCCCTTTCGTTCTCGCTGCAGAAGTATTCCAATAGATCTTCGTCGGGAACGAGGGTTAGTTTCTGCGTATAGCTAATAGGCCCGGTGTAGGCCTTGGGATCATTAATCGTGACTTGAATTTCCAGGTGCCCCGTATCGCGACGTCGAAATCGTTCGGTTACGTAAAGGTGATCGCTATGCGGATGTCCCATTCCGTCAAGCCAGAATTGATCGTTGAAGCCAGCAGTATCGACGACGAGCGTGTCTGCTTCCCACCTGCCGGTCGAATACCCCAACCATCTCGGTTCGGCATCCTTCACAGGCTGACGTCCGTCAAGGAAGACCTGACGAAACGTAGTGTTCTCTTCGTACAGAAGAAGCATTAACTTCGGCGTCTGAACGATTTTGAAAGGCAGAGGAACGCTGTTGATGGCAGGCACGCCCGTGGGCTTACAACGCGCTGTCGGAGATTCTTTGCCCTGGCTCTGCAGCCTTTGCATGAACAGCGTTTTAGCCCATGGCTGGAACGGCACTTCGTCCGGCTTCAGGTCTGCCGCAACATTGATGAAGTACTGCGAGAACGACATATTCTCTACATTTTGGCGAGATCCCTTCGGATCGGGATCCGCCAGCCACGTGCCGGATAAATCGAACTTTCCGTCCGCCGTCTTCGGAGCTGGAGCTGCAAGGTCCGCTTTGCCGTCGGACGTTCTTGGCAAGGAGCTCGCCGGATCCTTCATCCATTGCGCGGAGGCGGCTGAAACGAAGAGCGAGAGTGCAACGGAAGCTAGAATCGAACTCATTGAAAACCTCCAGGTGTTGGATGCGATTATCGACTTTGAATGGGCTGGGCTTGACTCGAAGCGGCAAACAATCGTTGACCGCTATTCGTCAGCGTCACTACCTGAGCATTTCCGTTGCTGCTGCCGTCCCTTGAGCGAAATCCTTCGACCGTAACCACATCTCCGATCTTCAACGAGTTTCTGCTCCAGCCGGCTCTGATGAGCAGATTGGGACTTCCCATTTCCATTCCCCAGTTCCGTACGTTGCCGCTCTCGTCTTTCACGTCGATGTAGAACCAGGTGTGCGGATTTTGCCACTCCAGCTTCGTGACTGTGCCCGTCAACTTGATAGGCTGCTTTGCGTCAAAGACGGCGGTGAAGGCGTGGTGCGCGGAGGCCGGCTTTGTGGCGAAGGGGAAGAGAGTGATCAATAGAAGCGCAAATACCCTTCTCCTCGCACCATCGCGGCCCATCAAAAGTATTTGGCGTATTGAAGCAATCATGCATACCTCCTAACGACTCAGGTTTTGCCGAATTGTAGGGACCTGCCGCCTCTGTCGTCTTTAGGAATTCCTGAAATTGTTCTGAAGAATTCTTGAAAGCGTGGCTGGAACGCGCACGCGGGCCGCCGAATTACCACCGGTGTATACTTGCTCGAACCGGGTAGCAGAATGGAAATTCGAAACCGCCTTCTCGCAATAGCAGTTCTCTATCTGTCATTGGCGAGCGCCGCATACGCGGAGGCTACGGTTATTCTTCCGGTAGAAGTTGTAGGTGAGGACGGCGCCACAGCGAGTGTTACTGTCGAAATTGCAGCACAGTCGGCGCGAGAGGTTAGATCTTTATGGATGCAGATCCATGGCTTGAGCTACGCCGACATGGTGAGCGTGCAGGTCAACGAAAGCCCGTGGTTTTCTTTAAATAACGACACTGTGGCTGTAGCTGAGCCCGGCAAGAGCTATGGCGGAATAGGCGGTGGCTTCGGGACACTCAGCGTGACGCTTACGCTTCCCGCCGGCGTTGTCGTTCAAGGCGGCAACACGATTCGGTTCCGATTCAACCATACGGATGGTGTCGCCAGCGGTTTCAGAGTAGTGGCCTTCAATCTTCTCACCAGCGACTCGAAAAAAATTCTCGAACCTGATGCATTCAAGCAGGAAGATCCCAACACGTGGACGCCGCCGTTGCGCGATTCCAATTCGATAGCGACAGGCCAGGAACTTTGGGAGAATGCCCAACTAAAAGCAAGCGCCCTCCCAAACTCGGCGCAGATTCGCGCCCATTGTTCGGACTGCCACGCTTATGACGGTCGTGATCTCAAATACTTTGGATTTTCGAATGGATCGATCATCGCGAGATCTCGTTTTCATGGCCTTTCGGATCTGCAGGGCCGGCAGATTGCCAGTTACATCCGCTCGCTGGCCGTTCCAAGCCCAGGACGTCCCTGGAATCCTCCTTACCAGCCCGGACCGGGATTGGATGCCCAGCCGGTTGCCAACTGGTCGGCCGGAGCAGGGCTGTCATGGGTACTCGACAGCGACATTGCCACACTTCCATTTATCTTCGTGCCGAACGGTAACATCGAGGGACAAGCAGTCGAGGAGGTCGCACCGGCAGTCATGCGTAGTGCGTTTCGCCCCGATGGAAACTTGAATCCACGCGAGATCCCTATCTCCTTTCAATTGCCGGACTGGAGCCACTGGCTTCCGCGGGTGCATCCGCTGGATGCGTGGGGACCAGCGTTTGAAAAGAGTGAATTCTCCGAACTCTATAGCGGTCGATCGAAGTCTTTGCGCGGTATTTTGGCGTCCCCAGAGCTTCCGGCGCTGATCTCATCCGGTCGCATCGTCGCGTATTTTGACAAATGGCGCAACGCGCGGCGTGAGCTTCTCAAACCATATGTTGAGCCCGGAAACGTAAGTTGGTCTCCCGAATTGTCTCTGAAAGCGTATTCCACACAGCTCTGGCAGCTCGTGAAGACCTGGGAGATGACTCAGGAGTTTGGCCTTGAAGGACGTGGTCGTGAACTGTTTGGACCGACCGGCGAACC
>DATFXZ010000686.1:0-2539 GCA_035315305.1 Terriglobia bacterium
TTCGGATGTTTGACAACTTGATCTACAATACCGACCGGCACATGAACAATCTTCTCATCACCGACGACTGGAAGATTCGTCTTATCGATCACTCCCGCACGTTCCGCCCATTTGAACAGCTGAAGGATCCCAAACAACTGACGCGGTTTTCGCGATCGCTCCTTGAAAAAATGGAGGCGCTGAACGAACCGCTTCTAAAGGAACACCTTGGAAACTATCTCACGGCCTACCAGATTCAAGGTCTGTTGAAACGGCGCGACGCGATGCTGGCACTCTCCAAAAAGCTCGTCGCCGAAAAAGGCGCAGGCGCGGTGTTGTATCGATGAGACGCGATTTCTACAAAGCGGCGATTGGATGTCTAATTCTCTCGATTGCGCTGAGCATCGGAGCCCCGGCTGCCACGGAGCGTGTTGTCGCAATCGCCGACATCCACGGTGACATGGACGCGTTTGTCGGGATCCTTCAGCGGGCACAGCTGATCGATCCCAGCAGGCGCTGGTCCGGCGGCCGCGCCACGCTGGTGCAGACGGGGGATTTCCTCGACCGCGGTCCCAAAGCCCGGGAAGTCATGGATCTGTTGATGTCCCTGCCGAAAGAAGCACAGCGGCAGGGAGGCCGGGTCGTTGTTCTGATGGGTAATCACGAAGCGATGAACATCTTCGGTGACTTGCGCTATGTCAGCAATGAAGATTATGACAGTTTTGCCGATGATCGCGCGGGCACGCGGAACCGCAAGACCGACCCCTCGAGGCCTACCGGTTTCACTGAAAGGTGTGAGGCGCTCGGTCCTGACGGCAAGTACGGCAAATGGCTGCGGTCGCTTCCGGCTATTGCGCGCATCGATGACTCGATATTCCTTCATGGCGGCATCGTTCCCGATCTTGCAGCTCACAGTATCGAGCAGCTCAATGACGAGATTGCAGCCGAGGTCAAGACCTTCGACACCTACAAACAGTTCATGATCGAGAAAAAAATTGCACAGCCGTGCGCTACTCTCGACCAACTCACGCCCGCCGCCAAAGCAGCTTTAGAGAAAGCCAAAGGCAAGGATGCAGACACGCTCAAAGCATTTCTCAGTTACGGAGCCTGGCTGAGCGTCAACGACAATGGTCCGCTGTGGTTTCGCGGATACGCGCAATGGACCGACGAGGAGGGCGCTCCACAGATCGAAAGACTCACCAAGGCGTTCGGTGTGGCGAGGTTCGTGGTTGGACACACGCCGCAAACGGGCGGGAAGATTGTGTCGAGATTCAACGATAAGGTTTATCTCATCGACACCGGAATGTTGTCGACGTATTTTAAAGGAGGCAGAGCCTCTGCATTGAATATCCAGGATGGAAAAGTCAGTTTCATTTATTAATCGTATCTTCAACCTGCGGCCCGGCGATCTCTCGCGCGGGCTCCCGTTGTTCGCCTACTACTTCCTGATCATCTCTTCCTACGGAATGGGCCGCACGGTCCGTGCTTCGCTGTTTCTCGAGCGATTCAAAGCGGTGCAACTCCCATATGCGGACATCGCCGTCGCTGCATTGGTCGGCTTCATTGTTGCTTTGTACATTCGTCTGGGCCGTAAGGTGAATTTACGGAACCTTCAGGTTGCAACCTTGACGCTGTTCACATTGAGTTTTTTCGGATTCTGGTGGGGTTCCTACTGGCATAACTGGGTATGGCTTTCACCCTCACTCTACATCTTTGTAGGGATCTTCGGAGTCGTGGCCGTAATGCAGGTCTGGACTATGGCCAATTTCGTCTGGACAACGCGCGAAGCCAAGCGATTATTCGGGGTGCTGGGCAGCGGCGGAATTGCGGGCGGCATTGTCGGCGGCTTCGTGACGAAATGGATGGCTCCAAGATTCGGAACGGAATCCCTCTTACTGTTGATTTGCACTTTCGTTGCTGCATCTGCCGGCCTCGTCCTGATGATTTGGAAACAGCAGGCGACCGTCGACGAAAGCCAGATCACGACGGAGACCAGCCCACAAAATCTCGTTGAAAGTTACAAACTGGTCCGGAATTCCCCCCATCTTCAAGCAATAGCCGGGCTGATATGTCTTGCATCGATTGTTACAACAGCGGTCACCTGGCAACTCAACGCTATTGCCAAAGAATCTCTCGTCCACACAGACATGCTCGCCGCTTTCTTAGGCACATTCCAGGCATATGCCGGCATTGCGTCGCTCGCTGCTCAATTGTTGCTCACGACAAAACTTCTGCGGCATTTTGGGATTGGCGTTGCGCTGCTGGTACTGCCGGTTTCACTGACTCTTGGCTCTGCGGCCGTCGGGTTGTTTGGCACACTATGGGCAGTGACGCTGCTGAAGGGCGGCGATCTCGTCTTCAGATACTCGGTCGACACGTCTGCGCTTCAACTCCTATACCTGCCTGTTCCGGCCAATATCAAACTTCAAGTGAAATCGTTCCTGGATACAGTCGTGTGGAGATTTGGTGACGGCCTCGCCGGCTTAACAGTACTGCTGTTTGCAAAGGATCTCAGATTTACCCCGCGCCAAATCAGCTGGGTAAATCTCGTTCTCCTCGC
>DATFXZ010000687.1:0-4084 GCA_035315305.1 Terriglobia bacterium
GACCTCGTCTCCACTGAAAACGAGGCGCTAAAGCCGGACGGCATTGGAAAGTATCCCCAGCCGACAAACCGGTGAGGAGTGTTCCAGCCCACCGGACTCTCCGGCAGGCCTTCGATTGCAGGATCAGGAAAGTCGAGTGCAATCCCCGGCCGGTCTTTTGCGTTCGAATAAACATACGACGCCAGAAATCGCAGGTTAGTCCGAATCGGCCTGTCGAGAGTGATTTCGATCGCGTGATAATCGGATTTTCCAGAATTATTGAAGACCAGATCGAAACCTGATGGAGTCGTCTCCGCGCCTAGCCGGAGCTGATCGCGGCCCGTTTTCTGAATGTAGTTGATCCTTGTGACCCATCGCGGCGCAAGCTCATTCTCCCATGCAACATTCCAGTGCACGCCATGCGGGTTTCGGAGTAGGGGATCGACACGAACATCAGTTGCTGTGGGTGCTGCGGAGATGACGTCGTCGTTGTAGAGCGTTGTGAAGCGCCTTTGAAGATGCGGCAGTTGCAAACTGCGCAGCGGGATGTTGTCGTAAAAGAGTCCTAGTCCGCCACTCACTTTTGATCGGGTTGTTCCGAACGGCAGAAATGAAAAACTTGCGCGAGGTGCGAAATTATCCTTGCCGATGACGCGTTCGCGGTCGTAGCGCAGACCTAGTTCCACCTGCAACTTTGGGCTGAAGATGAGGCGATCTTGAATGAACGCGCCGTACTCCTGATTGCGAATGCGTACAAAGTTATCGCCGGCAAACGTTACAGCCGATGTCACATTGCCTTGTCCGTCGTAAAGATTGAATGGACGTCGATCCAATTGCATGTCGGAAGCCACCCAGTCGAATTCACCTCCCATCTTAAGGCGGTGCTTCAGCCCGATTCCTTCTTCGGTCCAAGCGATTGTTTCCGCAGCGTGTACCCGGCGGGCGTGTTCACGCTGATCGCTGTAGAAATTACCGGACCACGACCCGGGTCTTACCTCCATGGGCTCAATACCTTTTGCGAGATCGGTGTCGCGCTGGCGAGTCCACTGTAAGGTTGTTTCAAAGAGCTTCCCGCGCACGACGTTCCGGTCGGAAATCCCAACGGTTGTGCCCCGTCGAAGGATGTTGGTGGTCGTCTCTCGCGGCAGCACCAGGCTAAGTCCCCAATTCCCCCAGTACTCGGAATTGTGAAGCACCTCGAAAGTCACAACATGTGATTCCTTCAGATTCCATTGCAGCTTCAGCAACTGGTCGGCAGAGGATTGAGTCCGGGTGCGTTCGTCCGGGGGCGTCTGCAGTTCTTCAAGAAAGCTATGAATGTAACGAACCGTACTCGAGTACATGAACCAGAGCTTCTTTTGAACCAGAGGTCCCGAAAACAACAATCGTGGAGAGAACTCGGCAATCGACTTTTGACGGAAGTCCCAGCCCGGAACGAAATCGGTCACGTTGAACCGGTACTTGTCACCGATGAATTGGCTATGGACACTGACGACGCCGCCGGACGCCTTCCCGAACTCAGCCGAATAATTGGCAAGATCCATGTCCACGCTTTCTATGGAATCGATTGGAATATTGGCTCCCAACCCTCCTGACGATGCATCCGTTACATATAGGCCATCGAGCTGATACCGGATTTGATCAGGACGAGAGCCGTGAATGTGTAGCTGGTTGCTGTCGTCGCGCAAGACTCCCGGCATTGCCGACAGTGCGCTCAAGAAATTTTGCCGTCCTGTGAATGGGAGACTCTGAATAACTTCATCGTTGACGACGTTTTGCGGCGCGACCGAGTCTGTGTTGATCGGTTCCGGACGGGCAATGACTTCTACTTTCTGCTCGAGCTTTTCGGCGGCAGCGAGCGTGAATTCTACCGTCTTGCTCGACTCCAGACGCACCTCAGCTGACGTTTCGAAGTAACCTTCGCTGCGAATCGTGATGCGGTAAGTTCCAAAAGGAAGCTTGTCAAACCGAAAAGTTCCATCAGGTCTCGTGTCGACGTCCCATTGCTGCTGCGCGGTGGGTTCTTCCAAATGGACGTGCGCACCCGCTACGGTTTTGGCGTTCGAATCTAGGACGATGCCCGTCAGAGACAGGGGGTCGGTTTGAAGTAAGACAGAGACAAACAACAGTGCGGCCAGAACCATAGAACCTTTGTAGCGCCGCTACAGTATCACGGTTGCACGAACTCTCCGCGGGGAAGTATTGCTAATTGTCGGGTCACAGGAAAACGGCTGTACGACTCCGCTTTCCAGTTTTCGAATACGATAGGGATTCCATCTGCCATCGCCGGATCGGCGTTGTTCATCACGTGAAAATGAAGATGCGGCTCCGCCGAATCCCCAGAGTTCCCTACTTCTCCAATGACATCGCCTGCTTTTACCCTCGCGCCGGCTTTCACGGCCAACGTGAAAGGCTTCAAGTGCGCGTAATATCCGAATTGATTGTTTCCATGATCGATAATCACAACATTGCCGCCGGGCGCGTCAATGTTCGTTGTTTCGCCGGGAGTGTTCTCAGCCATTTCCCCTCGCACGGAAACGACGGTGCCGTCCTTTGCTGCGAGAACCTTCTTGGAGTAGGCGTAGTAATCGGCATTATTTCTGCCATCGCGCTGGTAGCTTTTCCCGTTGGGTCCAATCTGCAAAAAATCGTAAGCGAATGCTTCGGCCAGAAATCGTTTGTGTGGATCCAGGTATCCATGTTCCGCTGCAACATACCAAGTGCCATCGAACGGCAGCCGGCCGGAGAAAGCTTGTGCGCGCTGCAGCTGGACTGATGTTTTTTTAGAGCTGCTCTGGCCTCCGGACTTGTAATTCAATTCCAGGATGAGATTCTCGCCGAGGAAACCCCTTGGCAGATCGATGAAAATGTCGGAGATCGCTTTCCGCTCCCCGGAATCGATTCTAAGGGTCTGCTTGGGTGTGACCTCGATGCGTTTTCTGTCGATCGAGCTGTCGAAAAGGTCGACCAGAGCCTTACTGGAATATTGCCCGGAGAAGAGAACACCACTTGAATTTGCGATGTCAAAGCGCACCCACTCAACGTCGATCGGGGCGCTGGCTTTGTTATCGATCACGATGTGGAAGAACATACGTTCCATCGGAACGATGTTGCCGGCGAGCGTCTCCACATAAATGACATCGGGCCGCACGGCAACGTCAACGTCCTCGCCGAATGCAGGCACAGCAAACAAAGCAATTAAAAGCAGCCGGCGCATTGTGACTTGAAGGCTAAGTCAAAGAAGTGTAAAAAAGCAACGGGGTAGCGAGCATGCAAAGCATCACTCTGTTGTTCAAAGTGCTGTGGTCACCGGGCGAAGCGATGTTTCTGCTTTCGAAGAATCCAAAAGTCCTGACGCCGATCGTGTTTCTGACTCTCTTTTCGATAGTCACTGGCACGGTCTTCGTTACGAAACTGGATTCGGCGGAACTGGCAATGCGCGCCATCGAAAGATCTAGTCGTGGATCCAGTCTTTCGGACGAGCAGAAAGCTCAATTACGCCGGCAGATGGATTCGCCAGTCGTAAAGGGCTTTACTTTTGTATCGGTGGTTCTCGGCGCTCTATTCCAGGTTTTGATCGTGGCAGGTATTTATTTTGCCCTGTTCACGATGCTCGGCCGCGAAGGTACTTTCAAGTCTTTCTTATCGATAACGGCATACGCGTTCGTCCCAATGATATTCCGTTCGATGGCCGCAATGCTTAGTGTTTACGTAGTTCCACCCGCCAGCCTCATACCGGATGAACTCGGCAGCTTGAGTCCAGCCGTGTTTCTCGACCGCGATTCCGTGTCCCCTGTTCTTTTCACCGCAGTGAATTCGATTGATCTCGTCAACATATGGGTGTTGAGTTTGCTTGTGATTGGATACGGCTTTGTCACGCGCAAGAGCCTGTCGAAAGCGTCACGAGGGGCTGCGATTCTTGGCGTGTTTCTGCTCTACGTTGCCTTGCGCCTGGCGGCTGCCGCGGTGCGTGGGATCTGATCGAATTGGCATTTCCGCGGCTGAGAAACAGCCGGGCCTACTCCGAGTTCAGTCCGTAATCGTCGAGTTTTTTATACAGACTCTTTCTAGAAATTCCCAGCATCTGAGCGGCGAGGCTCTTGTT
>DATFXZ010000688.1:0-12341 GCA_035315305.1 Terriglobia bacterium
ATGAGCCGTTCTCCGCGCGATCAGATAATTCGAGGTGGAGTCACGGAAGACTGGACGCCCATTGCATCAACCATTTACGGATCGGATCACCGACGAACTTTGGCGTTAGTCAAACTGGAACGCCGGCTGCCTCTTGCAAATGTAACGTTGTTCGATTCGGAGGACATCATGACGGTCGTGAACGCAATCACCAATCCTATTGTTGTTGATAAGTCGGCAGGGCAAACGAGCGGCAGTACGACAATCAAATATGAGAAAGAGAAAAGCGAAGAGTTTTGGGAGCGCACTTCTGTAAGTTCATGGTCAGGGCCGATCAATCTTTTCGGACGAGTGCAAACTGCCGATGCCGACACGAAGGGGCAATTCCCGGAGACTCTGAAGCCGGGCATCTGGTATGAAGCCGGCATCTTCGTATCTGGTCACGGTCCATTGACCACAGACCCGATCTTGCAGTCCTCGGTCAAAGTGTTCTGCGTGTGGCAGAAGCCTGTAGAGACGAAACTTATTACCGATGAAAACCGTGGATTCGGTGGAACGTGGTACTTTCATCAGCTCCACACGAAAGTTGCGACGGACATCATGATCATCGGCGTGAGCCGTTCTAAGCCGGTTCTCGACAGCAACGGTATACCTCAGCTGAAGTCTCCTGAAGGCAAGCCCACTGCGCCTCTGGCCAATACCAATGATCATCAGGTGGAGATCAACCCGCTCCTGCCAGGTACTCATTTTTTCTTCGCCGCCGTGGTGACCGATTCTGCTGGAAACTGGGAAGTAAAGCAGGACGAATTCACGACATTTCGCCGGCAATTCACGGTTCAGTTTCCAACCATCCACATATTTAATGATGGCGATCCCGGTTCGTATGGAGAGGGGGAATTTTGGTTCCGCGTCTATTTTGGCGGTCCCAGAAATCAAAACGTGATTCAGGACTTCCATATGCCAACCCAGGACATCGATGACTGGGGTGAGACGGACCGTCCCTATTCGGTAGGGTTTGCACACGTCGGCGCGTTGAAGGCTGTCGACCCCGGCCAGGAAGAAGTGTGGGTCAGTTCCTGGGGCGTGGAGCACGATGGGATTTTCGAACCGGATGAACGGGCTCACTCGCGTGACACGATTCTCGGCTTTCCCGTTGGCCGCAATGTGGAGAATGTGCCCGGCGGGTTTTTAAAATTGGACTGTGTCACCACAAGCGATGATGACTTTCACTACGGAGTCGATGTGCAGTGGTCGGTGTCGTACATGGCTTAGGCATGGCGACTCAATTTCCGGCCGTGTCGGGGACGAGAACTTAGAAGGTTGGCCTGAGGTGATAGGGACACACGGCGGGCGCTGCGATCGCGGTTCATCGACGATCTTGAACGTTTCGTGAAGATGGCAGAAAGCAGCGACCTGGACCAAAGGATCGTTCCCGCGCCGGAAGTTCAGTCGCTTGCCCAAATGACAAAACGAGGCGCCGTAATTCATCTGTCGGCAAGGTCTCGCCCTAAAATCTTCCTGCAGTATCCGGGACGCTTCTTTTCCGTCCAAGAAATTAGACAATGCACATGTGGGGCAGCAAATCCCATGGAGTTGAAGAAAATTGAATTACAAGAGGATTACCTAATAGCTACACTGGCGGGACAACTTTCGATTAGCGAAGCGTTCCTCCTCTTAACAAAAATTCGCGATGCCGCAACAGAAAAGGGCCTCGATAAAGTTCTCGTTGACTGTTCGTCGGTAAGAGGCGAACTGTCCAGCCTTGAACGGTATGAGTTGGGAAAGATCCTGGCAGAACACTGGATAAAGGGGTGGCCCGGGCTTCCGAAAGTGGCGTTTGTCGGCACACCACCGGCCATAGACGGATTCGGTGCGCTCGTGGCCTCGAATCGCGGATTCTTCCTTGCCGAGACCTTTTCGGAGTTACCAAAAGCACTGGATTGGCTGAAATTCTCGAGCGGCACCCCAGACCTCACCAATGTGTGAAGCTCCGGACCTAAGAACGGCTGACGCTCTTATGCGGCAATTTTTCTATCTGTACTGAGGAAACTGAGATCGAACAATCTATCAAGCTCAGCCCTGATAAGCCTGGAGGCTGGACCCAATCCGAATTCGTTAGGTTTAATTAAGGCCGTGCCCTGGGCTATATCTTGTAGATACTTCAAGTATCGAAAGGCGAAGTTACGATGCATTTCATCACTCAGACTCACGGCGAAGGCTTCGGCAGCACTACGGAAATCCGTGTACGCCAGTTGAAACAAGTCCCCCCGAATCTCCACCTGAAGATGTCGTTTGCCGTACCGTAATCGCGAGCGCATCGGTCTGAGGGACGGCACATCAGTCAAATCATCGTGAATCATAATGCCTCCCAACTATCCTTTAGCTTGCGGGTAATCGTTGATCCGGGATTCATTTTGATTCCGCCAACGGGACTCCTGTCGGCCCACGCTCAGCGGCTTCATCCGGGACAAGCATAGTAACGACCAAAATCCACAAATCGTCCTATTTCG
Source organism: Terriglobia bacterium (assembly GCA_035315305.1). Lineage (GTDB taxonomy): Bacteria > Acidobacteriota > Terriglobia > 20CM-2-55-15 > 20CM-2-55-15 > 20CM-2-55-15. The sequence continues at coordinate 2,490 of DATFXZ010000688.1, forward strand.
GAACGAAGTCCAATGCGCACAACGCACAGTCTAGGAAGCCAGTACCGCCTTGGGAGCTGCTCCACGACTACGCCGAATCGAAAACAGGTAAATTTTCCAACCGATCCCTAACAAAATATGCCGGCGACGACTTCCGACTGCCGTATGGCAAGGCTGATTTGTGGGTCGCGCGTGAAAGATTGCATAAAATTGGTTCAAAACATTTGATGAGTGATATCAGTGAGCCGAAACTGACATTCGTATTCGAATTGCGTGCGCAAGTCGGACCACCTGTGGAAATAGGTGACGTCCCGGAAGGCCGACGCCGAATCGTGCCGATCCTTGGTGGTACCTTCTCCGGCCCTGGAATCAAAGGCAAAGTACTGCCAGGCGGAGCGGATTGGCAGATTGTGCGCGACAACGGCTTCACTGAGCTGGACACGCGGTATGTTCTCGAAACGGACAACGGGCAACTCATTTACGTCCAGAATAGGGGAATCCGGCATGCGCCTCCCGAGGTGATGCAGAAGCTGCTCGCGGGAGAACGCGTTGATCCGTCTCTGGTTTATTTCTTCACGACCCCTACGTTCGAAATGTCGGCTCCTGATGTCGAGGGATTGACACGGTTCGTTTTCGTTGGTGTTGGTGAGCGTCATCCAACAGAAGTCGTGATTCGGATGTGGCGGGTAGGGTGACTTTAATTCTCCGCGAGTTCTGAGTCATGAGTTCTGAGTAAATCCGGCTCACTCACAACTCAGAACTCGAATACGGAGACAACCCTTTGATCCAAGCTATATCAAATCCTGCTGGGTCATTTTTTCGCCCCGGCGGATCAGCACACTCGTAGTGAGGAATAATGTGTCTTATCGGATGCCGAGCGATGATTGCTTTTAACAGGTTGCGCATGGTTTCAATCTGTTGATCAGGGAAAGGATCTGCTCCATCGCTCAAGTTGACGAGCTCAATGCCGATCGAAAAGTCATTCACCCCAGTACGCCCGTCTTTCATTCTCGATTGTCCGGCATGCCAAGCGCGTTTATCTTCCAGGACGTGTGCGGCGATCGTTCCATCGCGATCAATGGTGTAGTGACACGAAACTTTACTTGCCGGATTAGCAAAGTGCTGTATCACCTCATCCAGGGTGTTCAAGACAGTCGCGTGAAGCACAACGGTATCTATTCTTATACCCATTGGCCTGTCGTCAAAGTTAGGGGAGGGATAATAGCGAATCTGCAGTTTGGATGGATCTGAAGGCGTCATCGCCGGCAAGAATATCTTACAATCGATTGAGTTTTGAAATTCCGGCTTGGAAGCTTCACACTTGACGCACATGGCGATCCTCTGGGCTCTCACACGCTTCTACTTCCGTTTGATCCCCAGACATTGGTATCGAAAGCCGCCTTTCATTCCGATCCCTCCGCCGGCGTACATCCGGTGGAGACTCAGAACAGCGTATGGTAAGCACCGGCCGTCATATCCTGACGTTCTCCGCGATTTGTGGCAATTCGGCGACTGGTTGCGTACTTTTGGCAAGGACTGATCGTGCTTCCGGTGAAACAATCCGTGGCCGTGATGGTTTTCCGTGGAAATGAAGTGCTGGCCATTCGCCGGTCTGAACAGGACGATGAGTTGCCCGGGATTTGGGGTCTACCGGCCGGAACCCTTCGCGGCGCTGAGACAGTACAAGATGTCATTTCGCGGATTGGCCGCGACAAACTCGGCGTGAAATTGACGCCGGTGCGCAGGCTTGCTGCAGGGACTCAGGACAGGCCGAAATACCGGTTGGTAATGGAACTCTGGGAAGCGCTAATGGACGGGATACCGACTTACTCGCAATGGCAATGGGACTCCCTCGAGGTGTTACGTCCTGGAATGGCGGCCGGGTCTCTGTGCTGCAAACTGGCCATTCAAATCAAAAGCCGCGTCTGCTAAATCTTTTCGGCCAGGGACGGTAGTCGAAAGTTATAGCTTGACGCGGCTAGATGATCTCCGCTTTCACACCTATAGATCATTGAAGGGCTGCAAAAAATACAGCTTTTTTTGTTTTCTGCCTCAATTTTCCCATCGCAGTAATAAGCTGCCCCACGTAAACCCGGCCCCAAAACTCGCGAGAAGGATCAGGTCTTTCCGCTGAACCCTTTTAGATTCAACTGCTTCCGACAGGCATATGGGAATGGTACCAGCGGTGGTGTTCGCGTAGCGATCGATGTTGACGGCGACCTGGCTTTCGTGGAGACCCATTTTCTCTACGGCTGCCTTGATAATGCGCAGGTTCGCCTGGTGAGGGATGTAGAGCTTGAGATCGGAAACCGACAGCCCATGCCTTGCCATGATCTGCTCTGAAATGTCGGCCATGCCGCGGACCGCAAACTTGAAGACGTTTCGTCCATCCTGATGCACATAGTGCATGTTCTTGGCGACCGTCTCCGGACTAGCCGGATTGAGACTGCCGCCCGCCGGCATGTACAGAAATTGCCCCCCGCCGCCGTCGCATCGCAGTATGAAATCAATGATTCCCTGTTCGCCCTCCTCGGCGGGTTCGAGAAGGACGGCCCCTGCGCCATCGCCAAAGAGCACACATGTGGCTCGATCGTGAAAGTCGATAATCGATGTCATTACATCGGCCCCGATGACGAGCACCTTTTTGTGAGTGCCGGAGGCGATGAACTGTGCACCGGTTGCAAGCGCGTAGACGAATCCCGAGCATGCGCCCGACAAGTCAAATCCCCACGCACGGTTAGCGGCAATTTTCATCTGCACCAGACATGCGCTCGAGGGAAAGAACATGTCCGGCGTTACGGTCGCAACAATGATGAGCTCGATTTCAGATGCGTCCATGCCGCGTTGTTCCAACAATCGCTTGGCTGCGGCTGCTCCGAGATCGCTTGTTGCCTGACCTTTAGCGACAACCCGGCGCTCGCGAATGCCCGTTCTCTCCACAATCCATTGATCGGACGTATCGACGATTTTTTCTAATTCCTGATTCGTGAGGCGGCGCTCCGGCAGATAATGACTGACGGCTGTTATTTTTGCGCGACGTAGGTTCAACAATCATCCTTTCGAATTCCGAACCGCCGAAATTAGCACAGTCGTCCACATGTTACAATCCTCGACTGGAATACTGATGGATCGTACGTACTTCCAAAAGGGATTTGGTCTTCGCGCGGAAATTCGTCCGCAACTCCTCGAAAATTATCGCAGCCGGATCGTTGACGTGATGCGCGCCAATGACTTTAAGCTCGAAGCCGGCGGCCTCATGTTTCTGCTCGCCATGGAATTCGGTTTCTGTTACGGGGTGGAACGCGCCGTTGAGTACGCTTACGAAACAGTCACGAGATTTCCGGACCATCGTATTTTTCTGGCGGGAGAAATCATTCATAACCCGCACGTAAACCACAGGCTTCAGCGGATGGGCATTCGATTTCTTACAAAGGGTGGCCATAGGTACGATGAAGTTCAACAAGATGACGTCGTTTTGATCCCGGCGTTTGGAATTCCGGCATCAGAAATGGAGTTCCTGACGAAGAAGGGCTGTATCATCGTCGATACGACTTGCGGCTCCGTCCTCAATGTTTGGAAAAACGTCGACCGCTGCGCGCGAGAGGGCGTGACATCCGTAATTCACGGCAAGTTCGAACATGAGGAAACGGAAGCCACGTTTTCACGTACGACCTTGTTTCCGGGTGCTCACTATCTTGTGATTCGCGACAAGAAAGAGGCCGCGCATGTCTGCACCTACATTGTCGATCGCGGAGACAGGCTCGAATTCATCTCACGCTTTCAACGATCCGTCTCGAAAGGGTTCGATCCTGAGAGGCATTTAGAGCGTATTGGTCTCGCCAACCAGACGACAATGCTGAGTTCAGAATCGCTCGAGATTGCAGAGATGCTTCGCGTCGCCATGGCTCGTCGATACGGTCAGGAGGAAATCGCGGCGAGGTTTTTTTCGTTTGATACTATTTGCAGCGCCACGCAGGACCGGCAAGATGCCGTCCGCAAGCTTCAAAAACAGAAGCCTGACTTGATGATCGTCATTGGCGGGTATAACAGCAGCAATACCAATAATCTCCGAAACATAGCGGAGCGATTCACGCGGACGTATCACATTGAGGATGCCGCGGATATTCTGAGTGCCGAGACAATCCGGCACAAGCCTGCCGGCTCGAAGCAAGCAGTCGTCACTAATAGCTGGTTGCCATCGCAGGCAACACGGATCGGAATTACGGCCGGGGCCTCCACGCCGAATAATCAGATCGGAGAAAGCATCGAACGCATCGTTAATTTTCGCGGTAGAATGGATTACGCGACGTTACTAGGAGTGGACTAATAGTGGCATACGATCCAAAGAAGGCGAATCCAACATTGATCATTCCGGAAGCTCCGGCCAAGATCACTCGGAAGAAAAAGAAACCGAAGGAAATTGCCGTCGTTATCCCGGACAACTGTACGGGCTGTGAAGCGTGTGTCAGCTTCTGCCCTGTCGACTGCATTGAACATACGCCTCGCGATACCTCGGACGGGGTGAATGTCATCATTCCGAATGTGCAGATTCGATTTGATGAGTGTATTGGCTGCAAGATTTGCGTCCACGTCTGCGAACGTATGGCTTGGGATGCGATTGAAATGTGGCCGACCGAGCGCGTCGCAGAATTCTTTGAGATCAAGATCCACGATAAGTATGAAGACGCTGTGATAGCGCATTCCGAAAAGTAAAAAAACACATAGGCTGTAGGGGCGGTCACAGACCGCCTCTACAGTGTGTCTCTGTGTTTTTACCTGTCGCCCACAATCGATTTCACCAGTACCTCACCGTGAAATCTTCCGTTTTCGATAAATATCTCGCCATTGATGCGGCCGCCGACTACGGATCCTGCCAAGTAAATCCCGGCTACATTTGTCTCGAACGTTTCCGGGTTGTATTCCGCGCGAAGCGTGTCCGAATCGTATCGCACGCCTACCTGTTCGAAGAATTTCGTTGAACAGTGATATCCCGTTAGCGCAAAAATTTGCTGGGCCGGAATATGGCGTGTAACGCCGTCCTGTGAAATTATGACGTGAGTTTTCGTGATTTCGAGAATCTTTGCGTTGAAGTATGGCGTGATCTGACCGTTCTTGAACCGATTGTCGATATCCGGCCGCACCCAATACTTGACCGTCTGCCCCATAGCCGGTCCTCGATGGACTAAAGAAACGCGTGCGCCTCCGCGAAATAAATCCAATGCCGCTTCTGCTGCTGAATTCTTTCCACCGATCACAACGACATCCCGGTCATAGTACGGGTGCGCTTCGGTGTAGTAATGCGAGACGTGAGGCAAATCTTCGCCGGGAATTCCGATGACGTTCGGATTGTCGTAATAGCCAATCGAGATGACGACATTCCGCGTCTCGTACGCCGCCTCTGCTGTCTCTACACGAAAGACGTGAGGTTGCACTTGTTCTACGCTCAGAACCTCTTCGTATTGGTGAACGTCGAGTTGAAACATGCCCACGACTTTTCGGTAGTACTTCAGGGCTTCGTTGCGTGTAGGTTTCTCACGTTCCGAAACCAGAGGAACACCGCCGATCTCGAGAAGTTCCGGAGTCGTGAAGAAAATCATTTGGATGGGGAAGTGCAATAACGAATTAGTAATGCCGCCTTTATCCAGGATCAGATGCTTTAAACCGTGTTTCTTTGCTTCGATTCCAGCTGCAAGACCCGCAGGGCCTGCGCCAATCACCACGAGGTCGAATAATTGCTTACTCATTACGCTTCCAAATAATTTCCTTCTGCGACGATGTTCGCTGTAGAGGTTAATTTCAACCGGCCGTTCTGCTGCCATTCGACGATCAGCGCGCCGGCCTTCGCGCGCACCGTTACCTTCCTGTCCGTTTTTCCCGTCAGAATCGATGCTACTGTGGCACCGCACGAACCGGTCCCCGACGCGTTGGAATGGCCGACCCCGCGCTCCCAGAATCGAACTTCGATCTCGCTCCTGTTCAATACTCGAATGAGTTCGACATTTGTGCGATTCGGAAAAGCAGAATGCCGCTCCAGTAACGATCCGATCTTTTCGACATACGTATCTTCGAGTTGATCGACGAAAACCGAGCAATGCGGATTTCCCGTCGAACAGGCTGTTATGGCGAATGACTGACCGTCAGCCGTGAGTTGATAATTCACGACCCGCTCGATCGGAGCCGCGGTAACGAAGGGAATATCTTTGGGCGCCAGTTTCGGTTCACCCATATCGGCTTCGTACTCTCGGCCCACCCGCCGCAAAGTGTACATGCCTGAAACCGTCTCCATCCTTATTTCATCCTCTGCCCAGCGTCCGGATTGCATCAAGTACGCTGCCGCGCAACGCAGCCCATTTCCTGAGCATTCAGCTTCGCTGCCGTCCTGATTGAAAATTCGGACCTTGAAAATATCGCCTGCCCGATTCCACAGGATCAGGCCATCGGCGCCGATGCCGAAGTGACGGTCACAAATGCGACGAGTGAAATCGGAGTAGTCTGACGGAATCCCTTGTGCTTTCTCGACGAGAATGAAGTCGTTACCTAATCCGTGAGTCTTAACGAAAGGAATCATACAGCAGAGCCGCCGTCGCCGCCGCGTTCCCGTGGCAGCGCCGTTGCGAAGTCGCCCGCTCTGCTGCCCGTTTCAACCTGCGTAATCTCAGGGATTGCCGAGAGGCGCTGAATAATCTTCAGATTTGTGTCGCGGGGAATGAGCAGATTGAACCACACGCGGTAATGGTCGGCCTTTTTCTTGAAGTTGAAACTAGCGGCAGCCACAGAACTCTCCTGCAGGACCCTATTGATGGAAGCGAGAGCCTGGTTCAGGTCTGTGACCACTAAAGAGTAACTGTATGATCTGCGACCCTGAATCTTGTCTTCGATGAAGGACAAAAAGTACAGCGTGATCAGACTCATTCCCGTAGTAAACACTGCGACGGTATACATGCCGGAACCAAGCGCCATTCCCACACCAGCCACCACCCAGATGGTGGCGGCAGTCGTGAGGCCCAATACGAAGCCATGAGAATGCAACACTGCGCCAGCGCCCAGAAACCCGATCCCGGTGATAATTTGCGCCGCTATTCGAGTCGGGTCTCCGCCCAGCATTTGCGCGACTTTTGTTGAAATACTCATAAACAACGTAGAGCCGATGCAGATCATTACGTTCGTGCGAAGGCCTGCCGGCTTGTCGCGACTCTCACGCTCGATTCCGATGATCCCGCCCAGAATTACTGCGAGAACGAGCTTTACTGCGATTGATGAATCCATGTCTTTCTACGATTACTGCGGCAGCTGCAAATAGGAACGTGGCCAGAAGTCCGCCCTCCGGACCGTAGTCACCGCCTAGAATAGTTTCGCTGCCGGCCGTGCCTGTCGTCCAGAGCGAAGGAATATCGATACCGGATAATGGAAAACCGAAAACAAAACCGAGGCCGAGATTCCAGCCGGCGTGGATTGCATAAGGCATCCACAATGAGCGCGTCCTTACATACGCGAGCGACATTAGGATACCAGCCAGAATGGTATTAACGATGCCGAGAAACGACGCATTCGGGTTGTTCAAATGCAGCGCGCCGAACAGCGCTGACATAGCGATCATTCCCGGCCATTCACCGATGCCTTCAATCAGGAGCTGCAAAGGAAATCCGCGAAAAACCAGCTCCTCATTCAGAGCAGCCAGCAATAATGCGCTACAGGTCGCGAGCAACACATCGGGTGACACCTGCCTGCCGGTCCAATGCATGCTGACATACCCAAACGCATAGCATCCTCCGACAAGCACCAAAAGCATCCCAGCTGCGACGGCTATTCCGAACAAGAAATGGTGTTGCCATCTTGGGACAAATCCAATTCCGAATGCGCGGAGCGGCCGATGATCCATAAACCGGGCCGTCAGCCACATCGCGCCGACCGCGGGCACGAATAACGTGATCCCGTTTAGGGCGAGAAGACCTACCTGGCTCTGCACTAAATCGCCGGCTCCGCGCCTCGAAACCACCATCGAAACCGCCAGGCCTGTCGCGGTCAAGATGATGAGGAAGAAGCCGATATATGCGGCCAATTTCCAACCCGAACGCAGTTCTTGTTTGCTGTTAAGGAAGATCGACATTAGGGCGGCCGTTGGCCGTGGCTGCGCTCTTTCGCCGCTCCGCGGCTATGCGTGATCTAGACATATTTTCTAAGCAACAACTCGACCTTTGCCAATGTCTTCCCCGGAACTTTGCTCAGATCCGTCATGATCGCGTGGTTGAGCGCATGGCCGCACTTGCAAGTGCGATCGACCGGCAATCGCTTCACCGCCGCGCGGAGGATCTTTTGACCGTTGCCGTTGTTCTTTCTCAGGTTTTCGATAACCGTGGTAACGGTCACGGCATCATGGTCCGGGTGCCAGCAATCATAGTCGGTGACGAGGGCGATGGTTGTGTAGCAGATCTCCGCTTCTCGTGCGAGCTTCGCTTCCTGCAGATTTGTCATTCCGATGAGATCTGCTCCGTTCCGTCGATAAGTATTCGATTCGGCGATCGTGGAGAATTGGGGCCCTTCCATGCAGACGTATGTTCCGCCGCGTTTGACTTGGATGCCCGAATCTTTGGCCCCTAGCTCGATCACATCGGCCAACTGAGAGCACACCGGATGCGCAAAACTGACATGTACGACGATGCCTTCATTGAAGAACGTCGAGATTCGTGTCTTTGTTCGATCATAGAACTGATCGGGCAAGACGATGTCCAGCGGCCGGATCTCCTCCTTTAAAGAACCTACAGCGCTTGCAGACAGAATCCACTCCACGCCCAATTTCTTGAAGCCATAAATGTTCGCGCGGAAGTTCAACTCGGAAGGGGAAATGGTGTGATTTCGATTGTGCCTGGCAAGGAACGCCACACGCTTTCCTTCCAGCGTTCCAATGTGGTACGTGTCGGATGGCTTTCCAAAAGGTGTTTCAACTTCGATCTCTTCGGTCTCCGTCAGACCCGCCATCTGATACAGACCGCTACCACCAATGATGCCAATCTTGATGTCATTCGCCATGCTGAACCAACTCCAGTAGTACTCCGTGTGTTGAAGAGGGATGAACAAACGCGATTCGTGTGTTGTGAGCGCCCCGCCGAGGTTCGTTATCGACCAGGCGAATGCCCGCAGCTTTTAGTCGCTCAAGCGTTTTTTCAATATCGTCAACGGTTATGGCTATATGGTGAATACCCTCTCCGCGCTTCGTCATAAATTTCTCGATCGGCGACTCAGGACCAGTGGGTTCCAGAAGCTCGATGCGGCTTTCGCCGATGTTCAACATGGCGACCCTAACGCCCTGCTCGTCCACCTGGTCGTAGGCGTTAACTTTCAGTCCCAATGCATTTTCGTAAATAGCTGCGGCTTCGGTGAGCGACTTCACCGCGATTCCGATGTGATCGATTTTCACTTAAACCTCAAATTTCGAATAACGTGATCCACAACTGAATAAGGATCCTGCTTGCGGTCGGCAATTTGTTCTACAACTTTGTTGAGCTCTCCGTTTGGAAATATTTGCTGTATTGCCGTCTTCACCAACCGCTCCTCGAGCAGTGCAATGAGCCGCTCCCTGGCTGCGGTTTTCTTTTTTTCCAGCCGATCCGCAGAAGCCTGAAAAAAAGAATGGTAGCGCTGGATGCCTTCCATGAGTTCATTGATGCCGCGTCCTTCGGTCGCGACTGTTTTGACAACCAGCGGCTGCCAACCATCAGGGCGATGCGCCAATGAAAGCATGGCCAGAACCGCTCGCTCCATTTTCTCGACACCGGGCCGGTCGCATTTGTTGATCACAAAGATGTCGCCGATTTCCATGATCCCGGCCTTGAGAGCCTGAACATCGTCGCCCATACCTGGCACGAGCAAAACTAT
>DATFXZ010000689.1:0-3792 GCA_035315305.1 Terriglobia bacterium
GGGCGTCACGATCAACGGGCTCGTCATCCTGACCGAGTTGCCTTCCCTCTCATATTCCACTCACACCAACCCTCCGGGCGGGCTTGCAAACTACTATCGCAGGAACGTCATCGGCGGCCCGGGCGCGTTTGTCGTTGTTGCTTCACATAGGCCGGCGGCATTAAGCGCACCGTGTGACCGAGCGCCTGCAGCTCGCGCGCCCAATAATGCTACGATGCACAAGCCTCAATGCCGACCAGACAAGGCGGCAGCTTCTGGAAAAACGCCAGAACGTAGCGACGCTTCAACTTACGGCGGATCACCACTTGGCCGCCAGCATCAACGCGGTGCACCTGAAACACTGATTTTGCGATGTCGAGACCAATTGTCGTAACTGTTTGCATAGGTAGCTCCTCCGAATCATGGGAGCTTTAGTGGCCCCCATATCTATGGCACTCACGTGCCGAGTGGAGGAGCCGTCCACAGCATCACAACCGGACTCATGCAGCGCAGCAAACCGCATAACCTATTAAATCACCTCGTCCGCGCGCGCCTAGAACGCCACCCCTTCACGGCAGCCCAACGCAAGAGCGCCAGCACCGCGGTGAACAGCATGGTGAACGTCACCACGACGATCGTGGTGGCGTGCAAATCCTGCGTTCTCCAGACATGGCCGGAAGCATCCGCGACCTCCCCGTGGGGGCCGGTCAGAGCCGAGAGTGCAAAGCTCAGCGCGACGGCGAGGTAGACGAGAATAGGCAGCAGCCCCACGGAGCGCGTCCGCGGCCGGAGGAGATCGGGCCGGAAATGCAGCGCGAGTGCGAACGCCTGATAGAAGAGCCAGACCGTCAGGAACCAGCCAGCGTAGTTGGACAGCGGGACGCCGAAATAGCCGCCGCCCTCGTGCCAGATCCAGGCCCGGTAAAGCGTCGCGTTGGGGGGATCCATCACCACGTCCCACTGCACCACCACGAAGGCGGCGACGACCGGGAGGACAACCACGTAGAACGGCCGGTTTAGGTGGGCATCCGCGTCGTCGAGCAAAAGGCTGGCGATCATCCAAGAGAAATAGCCCATGGCGAAATAGAGCAGCCCAACAATGACCGGAACGGCGCCGACGTGAGGTAGCGCGGCGGCAACTTCGAAATGGTAGTGGCCGAAGGGAAAGCCGGTGGCGATGCTCAGGTTCTCGGTCGCAAACGTCACCGTCAGGCAGAGCGACAGGAACAGTAACGTTCCCGACCACCCATAGACGTGGACGCCATGGGCGAAGGCGATGATCACGCCGATGCCGGCGAGCGCCTGGGCAAAGGGAGTAGGCCTTCCGGCCAAGGCAACGACAGCCAGAAGGAAGACAACGAGCAAGGCCTGCCCGGCCCGCCGGACCCAGACGCGCCCTGCGCCGCCCGCATCTTCCGCCATTGTGATCTCCCGACGCGCAACTCGATGCGGACTCTAGTGTCTTCTACCCTCCGATCAGGCCGAGAGCGAGTGCGGCGAAAATCGCGACCAGGACGACGGCGCCGACCTGGAGCTGCAGCCGGACATACCGCCGGAAGCTCGAAGAGTCTCCGCTCTCGGCCGCCGTGCCACGTCGGAACATCAGGACCATGCAGAAGAGTACGTGTTCTGCCGTGCGCTCGAGAGGCATTGGTTGTAGCCGCGGCGGCGGCGACGCGCATTGTCGGCTTTTTGCCTGCATTTGCGGCAATAGTCCACGACACATTGCCAAGCCCGATTGTTCGACGGGCAGCAAAAGAAGGACTGTCGTGAACAGCCGCCTAAGCTGGCGCATGATCGTGTTGTCAGGCGCGTCTGCAATGCTGAGTCTCGATCAACTGACGAAGCATTGGGCGCTTGCTTCGCTTTGGTGCGGTCGGCGCAAGGATCGAATTGGCAGGTCCCATTAACCTGACGCTTGTCCTCAATCGCAGCAACACATTTGGTCTAATCCCCGTCGACGGTGAGTTTTCGCGTTGGGCGCTCACCGTTTTGAACCTTGCTGTGGCCGTAATTTTGCTTCGATTTGTGTTGCGGAAATCGACATCGACGCCGAACGCTTTTGGGCTCGCCTTTATCAGTGCGGGAGCGCTCGGAAATGCCCTTGACCGTCTTCGATGGGGAGCTGTTGTCGACTTATTCGATGCGTCGAAACTTGGATTCATCTGGGTTTTTAACGTCGCTGACGTTTCAATAGATTTAGGGATCGCACTAATTCTGGTCGCTAGTCTCTTGCCGCTTTCAGGGGCCTCGAAGAGTTGAGCATGGCAGGGATTAGGATTACCCGTTTTCGTCCGGAACGGGTCGATACTGTTGAAAAAGTCTCCGCAAAGAAGCTGTGGAATTCGAATTTGAAACGATGAAATCCCGGCAAATAGATTTTTGAATCAAGATTGCGTGTTTGTCCTTGGTCTTGAATCAATGTTGCTCAGAACCTGTCGCTTCCGAAAACTCCGTCCGTGTGACTCGCGGTCGGCAGCGAATCAGAACATGCTCGCCGAATGATTGCAATCGGCCTTCTGTTTGTTCGAATGCTGTGCGACTGCTTCAAGTCGCGACGCCGACTGGAAGCCGAAATCCTGGTTCTGCGACATCAGCTCAACGTACTGCAGCAGCGCGCGCCACGCCGTGGATGGCATTTGCGTTGGATCGACCGCGCTGTGTTCATTTGGCTTTATCGTCGCAATCCTCGCATTCTTGACGCCATATCGATCGTCAGACCACGGTACCGTCGTGCACTGGCATCGTAGGGGCTTTGCCGCCTACTGGCGATGGAAATCCCGTTTGCCGGGAGGCCGTCCGCGGATCGCCAAAGACGTGCGCGACCTGATCCGAAGAATGAGCCTTGAGAACCCGCTGACGCCACTAAGATCCATGGCGAGCTGCTCAAGCTGGGCATCGAGGTCGCCCAGTCCACAGTTTCGATCTATATGGTGCCCCGGCCGAATCGGCCTTGCAGACCTGGAAGACCTTCCTTCGCAATCATATCGAGGGGATTGCATCCATTGATCTTCTTTGTGGTTTCGACGATTGCGTTTCAGCAACTGTTCGCATTTCTGGTTCTCAGTCACAAACGGAGGCGATTGCTGTGGTTTGCGGTGACCCGCAATCCGACGGCGGAGTGGTTGGCGCGTCAAATCACTGAAGCCTTCCCGTGGGACGGCGCACCGAAATACGTCATTCGCGACAACGACCGAGCATTTGGGCCTGCGTTTAAGGCCCGCGTTCGAGCGATGGGTATCCGGACCGGCCCACCTCGTTTCGTTCGCCCTGGCAAAACGGCTATGTTGAACGCTTGATCGGGTCAATCCGGCGCGAGTGCATGGATCATCTGATCGTGATCAACGCCGAGCACCTTCGGCGAATCCTTGCGAAATACGCTACCTACTACAATAAGGTACGAACTCACGTTTCGCTGGGCAAGGACGCGCCCTGCACGCACCGGATCGAGTGGTACGGAGACATTGTCGCACACCCGATCCTGGGCGGACTACACCATCGGTACGCCCGAATCTAAGTTTTCGGAAGCGACAGGTGATGAAGACGTTGATGCGAAACGGTCGAGACCGTCGATCGGAAAACCCGCGAATGTGCCACGCGAGCAAAGAGCGCGTGCTTTTGTTTGGGACCGATCAGCGGATCACATCAGGGCCCGCAGCCAGAACGGCTGCACCCGGGAGGGACGATGGACCGTAAGCTGCGTGTGGCGCTGCTATTCGGCGGGCGTTCCGCCGAGCACGACGTCTCGCTCATGTCTGCCGCGAACGTGTACCGCGCGCTCGATCCCGAACGTTACGAGGTCGTGCCGATCGC
>DATFXZ010000690.1:0-5380 GCA_035315305.1 Terriglobia bacterium
GCTTCGATGACCTTGGCACCGACGTTGCTGTTACTGCGCTCAACGGCTTCAAAGACCGTGCGGATTGGAATGTTGTAGGCCCGGAGCTTCGTCGGATCGACGTCGATCTGATACTGCCGGACGAAACCACCAATGCTTGCAACTTCCGCAACACCCGGAACCGAGTTCAATTGGTAACGAATAAACCAGTCCTGTAGAGAGCGAAGTGTTCCCGGGTCGTATGGACCGTCGACGGTGTACCAGAACACCTGGCCGACACCGGTCGCATCGGGCCCAAGCGTTGGAACCACACCGGGCGGAAGAAAACTCGAAGCGAGATTCAACCGCTCCAGAACGCGCGTGCGCGCGAAGTACACATCCACATCGTCGTCGAAGATGATGTTGATCATCGAGAAGCCGAAGGCTGAAGAAGACCGGACCGTCTTCACCCTTGGAAGACCTTGCAAATTAACAGTCAACGGATAGGAGATTTGGTCTTCAACTTCTTGTGGACTACGTCCCGGCCAATCCGTGAAAACGATGACTTGGTTTTCGCTCAGATCAGGAATGGCATCGATTGGTGTTTTGAGTAACGCCCAATAACCCCACCCGGCCAGCAGGGCATACGCGAGTAGTATCAAGAAACGGTTCTTCAGTGAGAATTCAATGAGCCTGTTAATCATCGCCCCTCACTTCGCGTCGAAACGCGATCGATAAACGCCAAGTAGTTGACCGTTGCGCCGGGCTTCCACGGTTACACTCCATGGCCCCGCCATTGCGACTGGGCCTTTGCCGACGTATTCGGAACCATTCCACATGAAATCGATCATCGACCGCATTTCGCCCATTCCCATCGATGGCATGGCAGGCATGAGCAATTGCATTTGCACCTGAGCGTCGCTGACAGGCTTTCCGTCAGGTCCAGTGACCTTCACATGGAAAGTTCCTTCGGAGCCGCCTTTCGGAGGAGCAGGTTCCGACTGAAGAGAGATCTTGTAGTCGGAGGCTGCGCCCTGCGTCGGTGCGTTGTCCCCTCCGAAAGCCTTCGATCCACCAAACATTCCTGTAATCGTTCCCGTCAATCGGGTTTGAGAATCGATTAGAAAATTGCCGTGGGTGACGACACGTTCGCCTGGCCGGATTCCCTTTATCGCCGCGTAGTAGTCATCTCCAACAGTCTCGGCTTCGATGGCACGTTTTTCGAAAATCCCGTCATCCTTGGCGACATAAACGATCTTTTCTTTACCGGTATCGAGTACTGCCGAGCGCGGAACGGCAACCGTATCCGAGCTAATCGGCGCTTGAAACGACACCTGAACGAACATGCCTGGCCGGAGCCGCATTTGGGGATTGGCCACCTGAATTCGCGCCGTCATGGTTCGCGTTTGCGGATCGACCGCTGGCTGAAGAAAACTGACCGTTCCCTGCAGCGAACCGTTTCCCAAACTTGCAGCACTGATTTTGGCTGTCTGACCGTTGCGAATCAGCGGTATATCGGCTTCAAAGATGTCCGCCTGAATCCAGACCGAGCTAAGATCCGTGAGGGTATAGAGAACGTCGCCCTCTTTGACGTACTGACCTTCGCTGACATTGCGCTTGGTGATGACGCCGGAAATTGGAGAAAAGGTCGTCAGCTGAACCGATGTCTCGGATGCTTTTGAGATTTCATCGACTTGCTCCTCCGTTAATCCCCAAAGCTCCAACCGTCGTCGACTTGCTCGAACTAAGGCGTCCGCTTCGGAGATCGCTTCCGATTCCTTGCTGTCGCTCAATCGCTGACGGTTTTCAAGAGCAAGACGGTACTCCTCGGCCGCTGTGAAGACATCGGGACTGTAAATCAACGCGACAGGCTGACCACGGTTGACGGTCTCACCCGTAACATTGAGCAACAACTTATCGATACGTCCGCTGATTCGAGCGCTGATGACGCCGATCCCCGTCTCCGGTTCGCTCACTTTGCCAGGTGCGGTGATTTCTTTTCGAACGCTTTGTCGTTTGACCTCGACGGTTTCAACCCCAATCGCTTTCTGTTCTTCCTCCGACAATTGCATGGAAGCACCGGGATCTGGCGTTTGGCTTGTAAGGTCGGTGGAGGCTGGCTGTGGGGCACTCTCGACCGTGCTTGGAATTGATGCACGGCGGGACAGAACGTATTCCGATACGCCCCAAATGGCCATCGCAATGACCAGGCCCACGACAATCCCGATCAATAACGATCGTCTTTGGCTTGTCACGGTCGTACCTCCGCCGAGGGTTTAGGGTTACGCGAGAGCGCCGTGCCGATCGCATGTTCGAGATCGGAAACGCGACTATCGAATTCTGCAAGCGCACGGAAATACGAATACTCCACATCTAAAACCGTGTTTTGGCTGTCGATGAGGTTCAGAAAGTCGGTTTGATCCGTTTGATACGCTGCTGATGTCGCGCGCAGTGTCGCCTGGGCCTGAGGCCGTAGTGTATCGCGGTAAAGCTCGACCAAGCGGTTCGCGGTATTCGCGCGAATCAATGCCTCTTGGATTTCTTGAAACACCGCTGCCTTTAGTTTTTCAAGCTCGGCTCGTTGGACATTGGCGATAGCCTGGCTTTCCGTGATTTCGGCATCATGTTTCGATCGGTTTAGCCATGGCAGGCTTAGGGACAGTTCCGCGATGTACCCGTTTCTGTTCGCCGATCCCGACGGCATCAACATGTAACCGCCAGTGACAGTCAGATCCGGTTTGTAGTTCTTCTCGGTCAGACGCACGCGTGTTTCCGACTGTTGCATTGCCGCTCTAATCGCGCGTAGCTCCGGTCGATTTTCAATCGCCATTTGCTGCAATGCGGTGGTTGTCGGCAGTTCGGAGACACTGCGATATTCGCCTACGATTTCGAGAGGGCGTGACGGATCACGCCCCATCAACGTATTCAATCGCGCGCGTGCGAGGTCTCCATCCTGGAGAAACATGACCAGATGATCTGCAAGCTTAGTTAATGCGACTTGTGCTTTTAAGACATCCTGTTGCGGGACGCGCCCAACGGTGTATTTGATGCGAGCAGATGCCACAGCTTGCCGTGCCAAAGTAATCTGCTCGTCATGCAGCCGCAGTTCGTCATCATTACGAAGAAGCTCATAAAACTGAGCGCGGACTCGGGCGGCGATGTCGAGTTTCATCGCTTCGAGTTCCGCTTCAGCCATATCGACCTGTTGGTTCGCCGCCTCGAATCGGAGTTCGCGCTTACCAGCAGCCGGAAGCGTTTGGCTGAACATGAACATGTGCTGCGTTTGATTGAGATCCCATGGGCGCTGTAGCGGCGTTCCCCAGGCGCGATACATAAACGACGGATCGTCGAAAGCCGTCGAAGTAATGACGCCGGCCCTCGCCTGGCGCACACGTTCCTTCATCACGCGAATTTCAGGGTTGTTCTCTAGTGCAGCAGCCTCGATTTGAGACAAAGACATCGCTGCAACATCCGACCGGCGGTGTTGATGCTCTTGCACCAAAACGCGGTCGCTAAGCGGCGCAGTGGATTGAAACAATAGGAAAAGAATAAGACTTCGCATCGTTGCTCCTGGGTGTGGAATTGACGTGCGAGCACACAAAGCCCGCATGCAAAAGAGAGCAACAGGAAATCAGATGCGAAGAATTAGAGAAGAGGTTCCAACGTCAGGGGGCGGCGCGTGGTCACTCCGGATTGCGAAATCGGCGAACAGCGCGAACGGCAAGCCGAAGGTAATGTTGACGGGCTTAGGCGTGATCTCAGTGTGCGGGGCTATCTTTCGAACCGTCTTGGCCAAAATACTTGGGACATCCGTGTGCACCACCGTTTTGCAGCACGACATCTCCATGCGGCCGCACTCCCCGGACATTTTCTCGCAACAATCCATCTCGTCCTGTGTCAGATGCCGGTCCGGCAGGAGGCACGCAATTTGGGGCGCGAGTCCCCAAACAATGAGTACCGTCACGACGGCGATGCGAAACAACCGGGACATGCGCAGAGTATACACTGCGGCGTTAAAAGTGTTCTCGGTTCAAATGAGTAGGTAACGCTTCAGTTGGCGAATTGTCGGTATCTCTAAGAAGTGAATCTGAGCACGCGTGCATGGCATATCTGTGGTTACGCGGTTTCACTACGGATGAAGAACATTTCATCGGCCGCGTGTTCGAACAAGAGGACGATCCTGGTGTTATTGGCGACGTTCTGGAGGGCACACACCTGTTCCAAACGAGCACGCACACCGACGTTGTCCGGATGCTGCGCGACTAAATTGCTCAGGATGTCGATTGCGGCTGAGTAGTTCTCGATCAAAACATACCCGTCCGCGAGAATCGCGTAATTCAGAGTGATCTTGCTCTCGTCCGCCAGTTCGTAGAGATCGTCTATTGAAAAGCCCGTGCTCGAACCGGCGACATCAGCGGCTTATGCCGCGATTAGCGGCACAAGCCAACGAAATGGTGCTCTCACCTGCACTGCGGCGGGTTTGCAGGATAGACGCCGCCGGATTTGAACTCGGGGCTGAACTGAGCGATCCCGTCGCTCTGGGGGAAGATGGTCGCCCACCAGATCACAGCGACATCGTTCCCTGTGTTCGTGACGCTATGTACCAGGCCAGCCGGTTCAACGAAGGCGCTCCCGGCCGACAGTTCCTCGGATTCGCACTGGTCAGGACCAACGAGGTGCTGCTCGGTGAGAGTGCCGTGCGAGAGAATGACGTAGCTCACTCCCTTGTGGTAGTGCCACGGTATCGTGTCGCCGTGGTTCATGACAAAGGCCTGGATTTGAATCGTGCCGGGCACCGGATATCCGGGACCGAACCCGCCAAAATCATAGCTGGCAATAGTTCCCAAAGTGAAGGAGATGTTCGACAGGGCGAGTGCCGTGCCGGCCAAGATAGTCACAAGACCGATCGCAAGGCCCACTGAGACTTTTCCTTTTCGCGACAACTTTCTTTTCATCGTTTATCCTCCTCTGAATTTCTGCACGGTTGTATGCGAACCGGGTTGCCTACGAGCTTTGAGTGCTGGTACTGTGCAGGTCCAACTATGAACAGGAATTTTCCGGTCGGCTTGTCTCGGAGTCCGCTTTTCTTGCTCGTCAAATTCTGATGTTCATGAGACAGGTTAATAGATTCAGCGTTCGTCAACCGTTCTGCGTACGTTCCGTGGAAAAATAGATTTCGCGCGAAATCTATTTAGGACTCTTTTGTTGTTTTATTATTGCCGGCGGGTCCGCCGACGTTCCGCGTATCCCGACAATAGCGTTTGACCGTCGGTGTTCACGTCAGCCGGCGTTCCGAGTGCTCTCGCGCCGTGCAGGTACTTCGTGATACTCGGTCGAGGAGCGGGCCCTTCATCTCCTAAGTCTCGGCGTCGCGTCTTATGAAGTGGCTTGCTATTGACTGAAGTGGCTTTCAGTTGACATG
>DATFXZ010000691.1:0-6358 GCA_035315305.1 Terriglobia bacterium
GAAGACGATATGCGCACGAGGCGTACTGAGGATGGCTTCATCGTTGAACGTGAGGGACAGCGCGGTGTGAACTTTGATTGGTCGGAATTCTATTGCCGCGAGTCGCTGTGGGTTCGACTTGATATCCCGCTGCCGTTTGGCCCAAAAGGAATCTTGCGAATCCTCTGCTTTGCTACTCCGATTGATGAAAACAGCACGCTCGTGTATTTCTTGCGGTATCGCAATCTCAAGGGATGGCAGCGAGCGTATTGGCGGTTCCTTTATAAGGCGTTCTGGGAAAAGCAGCACTTCAAAGTCATCGAGCAAGACCGGAGGATTCTGGAGTCGCAGCGCGGAGCACAATCGCGAATCGCCGAACATCTGGCCAACTCTGATCGTGGCGTCACGGAACTCCGCAAATTTCTTCGAGAGAAGGTCGCGTGCCGGACGCCACAGTAGACGGCACCATTCTCCACTACGAAATTGCGGGCGAAGGACCACCTCTCGTTTTGCTTCATGGTATCGGATCGAATTCGCGTTCATGGCGTCGGCAGCTGGAAGGTTTGTCAGGTAAATTTACCGTGATTGCGTGGGATGCGCCAGGTTACGGCCGATCGTCGGATCCGCCTGATAGACCAATCAATCCTTCGATCCGCTTCTATGTCGATTGCCTGCGTAGTCTTGTTGACTCGCTCCAGTTGAAGGATATCTCTTTGCTCGGGCATTCCGCAGGCGGTGTTGTCGCACAAGAGTTCTACCGAGCATATCCCGATTATGTACGGGCGCTGGTTCTGGCGGACACGCGTCATGTGGCGTCGCAAGCCGGACTCGAAGATCGGCTCAGGTCGATTCGTACCATGACTTCTCTACAATTGGCCGCGGAACGAGCCCCGAAGTTGCTCCGCCGGAGCGCGCCGGCGGAGTTGATCCGGGAAGTCGAGTCGATCATGTCTGAAGTACGCGCAGCGGGATACGAATTTACCGCCATCGCTCTGGCGGAAAGCGATACGCGTGACGTCATTCACAATCTTCGCGTTCCAACGCTATTGATCTGGGGTTCAGAGGATGAGATAACCCCTGTGTGGGATGAGGTTCCAGGTGGAGTGGAGTTGAAGATCATTCCCGATGCCGGCCACTTGTGCTACCTCGAGCAACCGGAGCAATTTAACGAGATTGTGAGCGCGTTTTTAACCGCGGAACGACGTTAGAGAGTGTAGCCACCATCTGAAATCAGAGTACCTAATGACCAAGAAAATCACCGTTGCCGACGCGCTCTTGAGAGAACTCGAGCGAATTGGCGTCGATACGGTTTTCGGGATCATCAGCATCCACAATATCCCTTTCTACGACTCACTCGAGCGGCATGGCGGTTTCCACGTCGTGACAGCCCGCCACGAGGGCGCCGTCGTAAACATGGCTGATGCCTATTCTCGTGTTTCGGGGAAGCTTGGCGTGGCGCTGACGAGCACCGGAACCGGCGCCGGCAACGCGGCTGGCGCGATCATCGAATCATGGAACGGAGGCGCGCCCTTGTTGCATATCACGGGGAACGTCGCATCGACTTTCATCGATACCGGCCGCGGCTACATTCACGATTGCAAAGATCAGTTCGGGATGCTCAAGAGCATCAGCAAAACAGCTCACCGAGTGCGCCGTCCGGAACAGGCCCCGGCTGTGTTTCGACGAGCAATCGTCGAAGCGATAATGCCGCCTCCCGGCCCCGTTAGCGTTGAGGTACCGATCGATTTTCAAGCACAGTTGATTACCGTTCCACCGATAGTGGCATCCACATTTTCCGCTCAAGCGCCCGTCGATGTTGAACTCGCATCCGCCGTCGAGCGGATGATGGCTGCCAAGCGGCCCGTCATTTGGGCAGGCAGCGGGGCGATGTTTTCCGATTCGAGTCCTGAAGTGAGAGAGCTGATGGAGTTGCTCGATGCTGCCGTCGTGACGACACAGTCGGCGCGAGGCATCGTGTCCGAAACGGACTCGCGCTGCATTGGACACTTCGCGACTTTTCCCGCACTGCGAGACTTCATGGAAACGGCGGATCTGCTAATCAGCATCGGCGTTCGATTTCGCGGAAATGAAACCTCGAATTGGAATCTCAAAACGCCTTCCGAACATATCGGCATCGATGCGGATCCGAAAGCGATCAATCGGAATTTTCCGCACTCGGTCGGCCTGGTTGGCGACGCAAAACCGATCCTAAACCGCTTAGTTGCCGCAATTCGGGCAATGAAACCGCAGCCGAAATTGGTATATCGCAAAGAAGTATCGGAGCTTCATCGGACGCTGCGGCAAGAAGTTCGCGATACGATGGGACCATGGGAGCGTATTCTCGATGCAATTCAAGAAATCATGCCGGAAGATGCAATTCTCGTCAGAGACGTCACAGTTCCCGCCACGACCTGGGGAAGCCGGTTGATCGTCCGGCGATACCCTCGAACGACGCTCCATGCATCGGCCGGCGGCATCGGCCAGGCATTGCCCATGGCCATTGGCGCGCAAATTGGCGCCGCGTCAAAAACCGTGGTCGCGCTGTGCGGAGACGGCGGATTGCTTGTGAATATCGGTGAACTGGCCGCCGCGCGCCAGGAAAACGCGCCGATCATTGTCGTCTTGTTCGATGATCAAGGTTACGGCGTGCTTCGCAATATCCAAAATGCCCATTTCGAAGGAAGACGAATCGGCGTGGATTTCGCGAGTCCTGACTTTGTTGGGATTGCTCGAGCATTCGGCTTCGAATCCGAACGGGTGAGAGCGCCGGAAGTTTTTCGGGAAGCTTTTTCAAGAGCTGTGAAGGCGCGCAAGCCTTGGATGATTGTCGTGGATTCGGATGCAATCGGCCCGATGAAAAAGATCTTCGCGGGACCCGATGGTGGGGCGCAGTTATACAAGCCACATTAGTGTATGTTCCAGGACATCATCAATCCGGCAAATTTCTCTGAAATCGTTGGACAAGTAGCCATGGCGTCGGAGAGCGATGTCGAAGACGTTTTGGAGCAGGCGCAGCTTGCATTCACAATGTGGTCGCGCACCACGCCCGAGGATCGCGCATCGCGCTTGCGCGCGGCCGCACGTGATCTTCGAAACGCCCTGCCTGGCCTTGCAACTCTCTTCGTACGGGAAAACGGTAAGCCGCTCCGCGAAGCGCAGATCGACATTCAGCGATCAATCGAGCTGATGGAAATTATCGCGGCGGATTTGCCGGACTGGTCGAAACCCGCCCTTGTTGATCCTCACCAGCCGGTGTACGCGCGCCGGCGACCGCGCGGCGTGACCGCGGTAATCTCACCATGGAATTCGCCCGTCCTGCTCAGTTTCAAACGCTTCGTTCCAGCGGTTGCTACAGGTAACCCGGTCGTTCTCAAACCAGCCACCTACTGTCCTTTAACCATCCTGGAGTGTGCCCGAATCATCAACAATCATCTACCCGCGGGTGTGCTCAATGTCGTGATCGGTCCCGGCGAACTCGTCGGCGAAAAACTAGCCACTGACGATCGTGTTCGCGCGATCGCATTTACAGGAAGTACTGAAACGGGCCGCCGGATCATCGAATTGGGATCGCGGACGGTTAAGAAATTGTTTATGGAGTTGGGAGGCAACGATCCGGCGTTGGTCCTTGATGATGCGGACCTGGATGATCAGGCTCTGACAAAAATGACTCATGCTATATTACGCGCCGCCGGCCAGGTCTGCATCGCAATCAAGCGAATCTACGTACATCAGTCGCGCTACGATGAACTCGTCGGAAAGCTCGCCGAGTCATTCGACAGTGTGGTTGTCGGAGACGGACTCGCAAGTGAGACAACAATGGGTCCGCTGAACAACAGGACACAATTCCATTTCGTTATCAATCTTCTCGATCAATCCAAAAAAGCGGGATTAACGGTCCTGGCGAAAGGAAGAAAGCTCGATCCCAAGACTTGGCACCAAGGTTTTTTTATGCTGCCGGCGATCGTTCTTGAGGCTGGGGAAAGTCACGACATCGTGCGATGCGAACAATTCGGACCGCTGGTTCCGATCCTACCGTTCGTGGATGAAGACGAAGCCGTTGCGCGAGCAAACAACACACCATATGGTTTGCGCGCATCCGTCTGGACCACCAATGCCGATCGGGCGCAGCGACTCGCGGACCGGCTCGAGGCCGGCGCGGTGTTCTGGAACAATCACGGGATTTTTCGCGATCTGCACATCGAGTTTCCCGGAATCAAGCAGAGCGGCTTCAGCCGGGAGTCGCGATCGGCCGCACTGGATCATTACGTCGATACCTATGGCTTCGCGCAATAAAAACGAGAGCACTTCATACGATGTCATCCGGATGGAATCGTGGGAAGACTACCTTTCGATCATTACCGATTCGCCGTATCAGCACTGGGCTTTTCGCGGACAGCGGGATGCTTCGGCGCCGTTGTTTAGCGCTCTTTCCCGATACCTGATGTCGGTCCGTGTGGATCCGCGCGCCTGGCCCGAGCAGGAAGAGCGCATCCTTCGCATTTTCAAGCGTAAGGCAGTTCATTTTGTCGACGTGGCGCCGGACCGGGACGACGATTTCGAATGGCTTGCGTTGATGCAGGATCACGGCGCCCCTACGCGTTTACTCGACTTTACATGGTCGCCGTATGTCGCCGCCTTCTTCGCGCTTCATAACACGACGACAGAAGCTGTCATTTGGGCCTGCAATCCAGTCGAGATCGAAAAAATGAAGCGGATCGACCTCAGCAATCCCGGAAGTTTTCGGAAGTATTTTCTTTCAGGAGCAGGTAACTTTGTTTGGCTCGGGGAGCCGTATGCCATGAACCGCAGGCTTATCGCGCAATCCGGGACCTTTTTAGTTCCAGCGATTTTGGATAAATCCATCGAAGAGATCTTGAAGGGCTATCCGAATCCGAAGGAGACGCTGATCAAGTTCATTCTTCCGGCCGATCAGGTCCGTGAAAAAGGCATGCAGGAGCTATATCGAATGAATATCACGCAAGCGACGTTGTTTCCGGATCTGGACGGGCTGGCGCGGTCACTCGCATATGAGCTTGAATTCCATTGGGCCTACGACCCGCGCACGATGAAGTCGCGGCACGGGGGCAAGCAGGTGTAATGAATTTGGTGTTAGCTTCACAATCGCCTCGCCGCAAGGAACTACTCGCAATCCTCGGCTATCCATTTACCGTTATTCCATCTTCTATCGACGAGATTCCTTCCGGCGACGAAGATCCCGAGACCTTCGTCGTGCGGGTAGCTCGGGAAAAGGGAATGGAAGTAGCATCGCGTGTATCCCAATCGACGATTCTTTCTGCGGATACAGTGGTCACCGTCGACAACGAAATCCTCGGAAAGCCTGTTGACGAGCCAGACGCCATAAGAATGCTCCGAAAACTCTCCGGTCGTGATCATCTGGTCTTGACGGCGGTTACTCTCGTAAATCAGGCCAAGGAAGAGACTCTCGAAGGTCTGGAACGCACGAGGGTTTGGTTTTCTCCTCTGACTAAACGGGACATCCTCGAGTACGTACGCCGCGAAAACGTTTACGACAAGGCGGGTGCGTACGCCATTCAAGGCTATGCCGGTGTATATATTCCGAAGATCGAAGGAAATTACTTCAACGTCATGGGGCTGCCTCTGCCACTTGTTCATCAACTTCTATGCCGCACGTTATCGTAGGGACTGCAGGGCATATCGATCATGGAAAAACGGCGCTGGTGAAGGCGCTTACTGGTATTGACACCGATCGACTCAAGGAAGAAAAAGAGCGCGGCATCACGATTGATCTGGGATTCGCGCACCTCGCTTTGGATTCTTCGGTCACGATTAGTTTCATCGATGTTCCCGGCCATGAACGCTTCATTAAGAACATGCTCGCGGGCGTTGGCGGGATTGACCTGGTAATGCTTGTCATCGCCGCCGACGAATCCGTAATGCCGCAGACGCGAGAGCATCTCGATATCTGTTCGCTTCTTCACATCAAGCAAGGGTTCACGGTCCTTACGAAAATCGACAAAGTAGACCCAGAGATGGCGGACCTCGTGGAAATCGAGGTCAGAGAATTCCTCAAAGGTTCATTTCTGGAGCATTCGCCGATACTGCGCGTCAGTTCGAATACTCGAGAAGGTATTCCGAAACTGATTGCAACGCTCCGCGAGCAGATCGTCAAAGTCGGAGCTAAAGACGAGACCGAGATCTTTCGTTTGCCTATAGACCGCAGTTTCACGATGAAAGGATTTGGAACGGTTGTTACTGGGACACTCATCGCCGGCCGCGTTCAGAAGGAAGAGGAAGTGGAAATCTTCCCGTCGCAACGCAGGGCACGTGTGCGTGGTATTCAGGTTCACGGACATGCTGCCGCTCAAGCAAGCGCCGGCCAGCGCACCGCGGTGAACTT
>DATFXZ010000692.1:0-5504 GCA_035315305.1 Terriglobia bacterium
GGGCGCCGTACTGGAGAGCAACGGATCCAAGTTATTTGAGTTCACGCTTCCGGGCGACATCATCCGCGGTAGCCTCGCCTCCAGCGTCGCGGTGTATCCCACACCGCTTGCGAGCATGACCGACGCGCTTCAGTCCCTGCTTCGTCAGCCTAACGGCTGTTTTGAGCAAACCAGTTCCACCAGCTATCCAATGGTCATGGCTCAACAGTACTTCCTCACGCATACGGGCATCGATCCAGCCATCATCGAGAAAGCCAGAGACCTGCTCGAGGTCTCCTACAAAAAGCTCACCGGCTTTGAGTCCCCGACCAAAGGTTATGAGTGGTTCGGAGCCGATCCCGGCCATGAAGCGCTCACGGCTTATGGTCTGATGCAGTTCACAGACATGTCTCAGGTACGGAAGGTGGACAAGGAAATGCTTGACCGCACCCGCGCCTGGCTCCTTTCCCGCCGCGACGGTAAAGGCGGCTTCAGCGTGAATGCGAAGGCGCTGGATACCTTCGGCCGCGCTCCTGCGGATACGACGAATGCCTATATTGTTTGGGCTCTGATCGAATCCGGAGAGAAAGGTCTCGAGAGGGAAATCGCCTCCGTGAAAGCCTCCGCCACGTCCACGCAAGATAGCTACATCCTTGCTCTGGCCGCAAACATCCTTCACGCCTCCGGGGATCAGACCGGAGCCCGCCAATTGATGGAAAAGCTCGCCAAGAAACAAGAGACTGCGGGGAATGTCGCTGGTGCCGTCACCAGCATTACGCGATCGGGCGGCGATGCCCTCGCGATTGAGACAACGGCCCTCTCTGTCTTAGCTTGGATGCGTGAGCCCTCTTATGCAGCAAATGTCGAGAAGGGCCTCAAGTGGGTCGTCGAGTCCAACAAGAGCGGCCGCTTCGGTTCAACGCAATCCACGGTTCTCGCGCTGCGCGCCATCGTTGCTTATGACAATGCTCACGCCCGTCCGAAAGCTCCGGGCCGCATCATTCTCACCGTCGACGGCCGGACTGTCGGCGCTCCCCTCGCCTTCACGTCAAGCACCCAGGGCGCCCTCGTCATGCCCGAATTTGCAAGTGAACTTGGTCCGGGGAGGCACACCGTCGCAATCAAGATGGAAGACGGCTCGAGCATGCCGTTATCCGTCGGTGTGAAGTACCACAGCCTTTTACCCGATAGCGCGGAGCAAGCCCGCGTCGGGATTCAGGTCCTTCTTAAGGATCCACAAATTCAGGAGGGAAGCGTCACCGAAGCCATAGTGTCGATCGCCAACAAGAGCGATCAGGTGATCCCAACTCCCGTGGCCATCGTGGGGATCCCCGGCGGCCTGGAGGTCCGTCACGACCAGCTCAAAGAATTGGTCAAGTCCGGCAAAATCGACGCTTACGAAGTTCTGGGCCGGGAAGTTGTGCTCTATTGGCGCTACCTCAAGGCCAAAGACAATTTCGATCTTCCTCTGAGCCTGGTTGCCACCGTTCCCGGGTCCTACACCGGTCCAGCAAGCCGCGCCTATCTGTATTACACCGACGAATACAAGAACTGGGCGCCGGGACTGAAAGTGAGCATCACAGCACGATAGGATCCTCAGTAGGCGCCGGCTTTAGCCCGGCGGGCGGCCTCTGGCCGAAGCGCTTCTGGTTGAAAGTGACGGTTCAAGGACTGACACGGCGGCGTCAGTCCTACGATCGCCGAGCCAAACGACATCAGCAGCAGTACTGCATATCTAATTGCAGAGAGCGGCACGTTAAAACCCGCCGTCTACGTTTGTGTCGCTGTGTCTTTGTGGTTATTGCCGTTTACTGCAAGGTTGGAACCTATTTTTCCAATGAACTAACTTCGGAGTTCCACGCGGCGGCGACCTCTTTCGCAACGAACGCATGACCTTCGGCATTCCAGTGGCTGTCCTCAGGAGCGTACAACACTGCACCGGTAGAGGCGGCGCGGCGCATCGAGTCGGTCAACGAGACGAAGCGAATTCCGGCTTCCTTGCAGAACGCGGCAAATCGGGACTCCAGGTCCCAGGGGTGCCACTGCCGGCACGGACTTCCCGGAGGGAATGTGCACAGGTCGGCGTAGACCCTGAACTTGATTGGGATGTAATAAACCACCAGATTGATTCCATGTTGGCGCGCAATCTCGGCGCCCTGAATCAGTGTTGTCCGGGTTATCTCGAGTCGTTGAAGTTCATATTCGCCAATGGTGCGCTTGGCATAGAAATCGAAAAAGTAAAGTCGATGCACCATACCCCCCGCGTCGCGGAACCAGCCGAAACTGTCGATGCCGTTCGGGACCAGCGGATCGCTCCATTGGCGACCCTGCATGAAGACATTCTCCGTGAACGACCGATTGACGAACTCACGCCACCGCACCGACAACGGCTTTTTTGCCTCAGGCGCCCGCACTCCGTGCTCGTAGGCCATCGCGTTGTCATAGTTCTGGTCGTCGTCGAGGTCATTGCCTTCGAAGAAAAACCACGCCACCATTTTCGGTTCGAGGGGGAGGGCGAACCGCTCGAGAACCTTGAGTTCCTGCTCCGTTCCGTATCCGGAAACGCCCAGGTCAGCGACAGCGCGACCTGTGAGTTCGTGAAGACGCACACCTACGGTTTCCTCATCGGATACGTACGCGCCTTCGATGTAGGAATCGCCGATGAGCGCGATGTCGGCGCGGTCGAGTGCGGCAGGGTTTCGGAATCCGTGGCTGTCGGTCGAGAACGACTGTTGATAACTCGCGCGAATTGGCAGATTGAACAACTGCGCCATGTTGCTGCGCGGGCGCCCGGACCAGTGTGCGTTCGCTGGGCGCCGAAAAGAAAATTCGTGATCCCCGATGAATTCTGCCTCCGGCCCGTTCCAACCGGCCGTGATCGTCCCGCGCAGCCTGCCGTAGTCAAGAAGACCGATAGCCGCCGGCGCTTCCAGAATAAGGAGGCACAACACCAGCGACAACGTAACGGCGACCGCGCGAACTATCGC
Source organism: Terriglobia bacterium (assembly GCA_035315305.1). Taxonomy (GTDB): domain Bacteria; phylum Acidobacteriota; class Terriglobia; order 20CM-2-55-15; family 20CM-2-55-15; genus 20CM-2-55-15. Next base: position 2,967 of record DATFXZ010000692.1, read on the forward strand.
GAGCCTGCGCTTCTTCGCCCCGTCCACGGTCAGACACCATGCCGCGACGTAAGTCCATCCGAGTGACACGGCGAACGCGGGATTCGTCAGCCGGATCGCCCACGGTTCGAGGCCGTGTCCGAGCCATGCCGTTACGATCCAGACTGCCGTGATCGAAAGCAACCACATCACGATTGAAGAAGTTCGCGACGTTACCATATTGGCAAACCTGTCCCGAACCCGGCAGTCAGACACCCGCCGTTTGCGGTGTTGTATTGCTTCGCCTGCGCGATATAACTCGAGGCGGAAGCGGCGTCGGTAATTCGACCGGCCTCCTTTTTCCGCACATCATATAGATATAGAGAACTATAGGAATAGAGTGTGGTTTTGTCCGATGTATCCCGTCCAGATGGAATCCCGTGTTCGCGTGCCTCGGCCCAAGGCCACAGAGGTTCGCCCCGCAGAGTCTTGTCGCCGTAGAGAAGCGCCAGTGCACTACCTGCATCCCAGGTTGCTTCGAACACAATTCCGGGCCCTTTCCAGGCGCAGAGTCCGGTCAGCACAATTGAGCTGCCTGGCGGCGGAGCAGAAAAATGCTCTTTCATATCGGATAAGATTGCGCGCTGCGTCTGGGAACCCTCTGCCCAGAAGGATGCGACAGTGTTATTGATCAAACAGCCACAGCCGCACAGAAGAGCAACGAGCACGGCGAATATATGGCTGGCACTCTTTGCGGGAGCCAGCAAACGGCACAGGAGACCTGCAATCGAAACCCAGGCGATTGCGACTGTAGCTCCCGCGGCAATTGCCACACGATTGTTCACACCTGTGTTCACTTCATAGAAGCTGTAAAGGTACGAATAACTTCCCCCAGCAATGAGAGTGCCCGCGGCAATAAGCAGGACGAAGACATACGCCCGTGGCAGCCGTTCGCCGGATGTTATAGCGGTTCGCATCAGGTACCCGGCGACAACTATAACCATTGCGAGTGCGATAGCGAATGAGGACCAACTCCAGTACCGATTCCAGATCGTCGACAGGATATGAGGCAAACGGGAACCGTACGCGCGAAACGTCAGATCGATAGAACCCATCCAGGTGTTGTCCACAAGCCACCAGCCGAATGCGCCGCCGCCGGGAGCCCGTCGAGACGTGCCTTGCTTGTACTTTGAGAGCACGATGATGAGAAAGGGATTCGTGACGTAGGACACAGCCGTTCCCGCCCAGCTCCACGGCACTTTTTTACCGTGACGCCGAAGTTGCCAGCGCTTCAGTGCGACGAGAACAGGGTTCAAAAGGAAGAACGGCATGAAGGGCTCGTAAGCCAGCAGACTGAGCGTCAGGCTCAGCGACGCGACGACTTTCCACGGCCATATCCAGGAACGAAACGAAAGCTGGTTCAGATCGGCGTACAGGCTCAGAAAGTAAAAAACCATGCTCAGATTCGCGGCCCAGATCGCATACCAGATGCGATCGGTGGAGTAATGTGGCAGCAGTCCATAAAGGACTGCGGTCGCTAGGCTGAGCAGTCTGCGTTGCGTCAGAGTGCGCAGGACAAGGTAGAACATGCACACACCGGCAAGCAGAGCAGCCGTGCTTACGATGTGGTAGCCCAGCGGCGTCTGTCCGAACAGGGGATACAACACGGCCCACTGAAGTGCCTGAAGCGGACGCGACCTCATTTCCGGCCATTCCGCGAAAACAGAACGCGTCAGTCCAATCACAGACTGGTCGTGCGAAAAATGGAAAATTTTCAGAACCAGCCAGTCGTCCCAGTAAAAGCCGATGCGGGAAATATAAAAGACGGAAGAGAGAATTGTAGTGATGGCGAGGAAACAACAGTCGCGAACCGTATGCCCATACAAGGGTTTATGAAGGACTAGATTGGAATCGTTCGCGGCGCTGTCTGTCATACGTGAGACATGGTTCTGCGTTACCACTCATGCAAATTTTGTTTCTTTGGCAATTTTTCGGCCACAACCAGTACAGGGGAGAAACGCTCTGTTCCTGTGGCCGTGGCTGCGTTCACGACAAGGCAGGCTTAGTGAAGAGTGAGATCAGAACCTCGAGTTCTACACCGGATTTCGTCCCACGAAAGACCTCGTTCGACGTCTGCTCATACCCCACATTCTTGAACAAGTCATGATAGGTGCGGATGATCGTTGGGCTGATGAGGTGATCACTCATTTCGCCAAAGGTATTCGCCATCAGCAGATGGCCGCCACTACGTGTGGCATTAAATAACTCTGTCCCAAACCACGCAACTTCGAAGAAGGTATAGAGCCAGCCCAGATAGTAGATGGTTTCGTTCAGTACGACGAGATCCCAGAATCCCTCCGCGCGAAGATCGAAATCCATGATGTTTTGAACGCGGAACTCGGTGTTGCCTGGCCCGGCTTCTGCTTCGCGGGCGCGCGCAATCGCCGTCGGCGAAACGTCAAGGGCAAGCACGCGATCCGCGAGCGGCGAAAGGCGGCGAGTAAAGGCGCCTGCGCCGCACCCCATTTCGAGAACGCGCTCGTGGCGGCGGCCGCTGACGATGCGAATTTCCTCGTCGTA
>DATFXZ010000693.1:0-5777 GCA_035315305.1 Terriglobia bacterium
TGAAACGAATGGTGGGCCACAGCTGGAATCGAAGCAGCGAGCACAGCTATAACTAGAAATGCGGTCGAGACCTTGTTCATCGGAAACCTCCAGGAACAACCTTTCATCGTTAACGTGACGCGGGTTCGCGGACGACGCGGAACCCCACGTCGCTGACTCGTAATGTGGGTCCGTAGTAGCTATATCGAGCAGAAATGCGAAGGAATGGCGCCGGATTATCCCAAGCCCCGCCGCGCATGACAGGAAGTTGACCGCGTCCTCCGCCGAATCCACCGCGGCCTCCGCGTCGTCCTCCTGGGCCTTGCTGGCCGTCTGGCTCGCCGCGTTGGCCGCGTTGCCCGCGAAATCCGCCACGACGCCCGCCTGGAAAACCACGCTGTTCGCCCGGCGCCGGGCCGGTAGGATCCGCAACCAGGCTGCGGCTGTAATAATCTCTGGCGTACCAGTCCTCGACCAGCTCGCGGACATTCCCCTGCATGTCGTACAGGCCCCACGCATTCGGTTTCTTTTTTCCGACGGGATGGGTTTCATCTTCGGAGTTACCGGCATACCAGGCGATTTCATCCAGCCGTCCTGCATAGGGCTCAGTTGTTCCGGCGCGCGCGGCATATTCCCATTCCGCCTCAGTCGGCAGGCGATAGTGGTATCCGTCGTTGCGCTCATTCAACTTGTTCAGAAAATCGTGCGCCTCATTTTTGCTGATCGTCTCGACGGGATGATCGTCGCCTTTGATCGTGCTCGGATTGGATGCCATGACGGCCTGCCATTGCGCTTGCGTCACTTCATACTTTCCGATCTCGAAGGGCTTTGTGATCTGCACACGATGGATAGGCCGCTCATCATCATTGCAGTCGATATCGCCTACCGAGCAGCCCATCATGAATTCGCCCGGCACGATCTTCACGAATTCCATGCTGACTGCTGATTGCCCCGGATTCTGCGCGAGCAAGGAACATGTCAGAAGCGTGAATGCTGCAACAAGCAAGCGTTTCATGAGTTGGTCCTCCAGTTTGGCGATGAGTATAGACAGCGGAGCCATGGGAATGGTCTAGTGCTTAACAATCATTTACATAATGGAAGACATAAAGAAGCCCCGGCTAACACGGATGACACATGTGCCTGATGGATCGATCTGCGTTATCTGCGAGATCCGCAGCTCGTTTCTGCCGCCGGTATGCCGGAAATCGGATCCATGATTTTTCTTTTGACAGCGTGTATCCTTATGCCGATTCTTTGGGGCATCTTTCCAGGAGTAAAGGTATGAGTTCGAAGAAAGCGATGATTTTTGCTGTGGCGATCGCTATCGGTCTTCACATCATGGGCACATCCCTGCAAGCACAAAGCGGAGAAAAATTCAGAGGCCGCCTCGCTCCCGTTCCTGCGTTGGGAATTGCGCCGGCCAGTGTCGCTGGAGTGGGATCCTCTTCCGCGACACTCAGCGGCAGGAAGCTCACCGTATCCGGAAACTTCGAAAAAATGGCATCCGCCGCGACAGTTGCGCATCTCTGTCTGGGACCTATTACCGGGGTCCGAGGAGAATCGGTTTTCGATCTGACTGTAGCAAAAACAGAAGACGGCAAAAGCGGCACCATCGCAGGAACCTTCGATTTGAATCCAGCGCAGGTCGAAGATCTAAAAAAAGGCAGATTCTACATTCAGATTCACAGTGAAGGAGCGCCGAACGGCCATTTGTTGGGTTGGTTGCTTAAATAGGAGGATCAGATGCACAGCTTCAAAAGACATTCCGGAATGATCCTGTTCGCCCTTGCGATCTCGACCGTTCTCATTCTTGCGGCCCAAGCGCCTGAAGGACAACGCGGCGCACAAGAAGGCCAGCAGGGTGGCGGCGCACGCGGCCAACGCGGCGGCCAGAGGGCGGAAGCACCGCCGCAACCATTGGGTCTAACAGTGACCGGAGAGGTGCAGAATTACGTGCCGGTCACAGACGCGATGCTGAAGAATCCGGATCCCGGCGACTGGTTGATGATCCGCCGCGACTATCATGCTTCGGACTACAGCCCGCTGAATCAGATCACGCGCGACAATGTGAAGGATCTTCAGCTCGTGTTCCAGTCGCCGATGAATGAAGGCGGAACGAACCAACCCGCTCCAATCGTTCACAATGGAGTCATTTACCTTCCGAATACTGGCGGCATCGTCCAGGCGATCGATGGCGCAACAGGCAAAGTCATTTGGGAAAACCACCTCGGCGGAAATATCGCGATGCGCGGCATCTCGCTTTACCAAGACAAGCTTTATCTAGCGAGTGGAAATCGAGTAAAGGCGCTTGATGCGCGCAACGGCAAAGTTGTTTGGGACACCGAAATCGCTCAGGGCTACAACAATTCGAGCGGCCCCCTCATCATTAACGGCAAAGTGCTCGAGGGACTCGGCAGCTGCCAGCGGTATCAGGAAGAAAAATGCTTCCTGAGCGCTTACGACGCACAAAGCGGTAAACAACTTTGGCGCTTCTATACGATCGCGACGACCGGCAACGCCGGAGCGAACACATGGGGCGATCTTGCCGATAAGAATCGTGCCGGAGGTGAAATGTGGATCACGGGCAGCTACGATCCCGTGTTGAATTTGACGTACTGGGGAACAGCGCAAGCGAAACCGTGGATGACGCTCACTCGCGGTACGGAAGGCGATGCGCTTTATTCGAGTTCGACGATCGCAATTAATCCGGACGACGGGAAGTTGAAGTGGTACTTCCAACATGCTCCCGGTGAAGCGCTCGATCTCGACATCGTGTTCGAGCGGGTTCTGGTGGATGCCGGCGGCCAGAATCTCCTTTTCACAATCGGTAAAGACGGCATTCTGTGGAAGATCGATCGGAAAACCGGCAAGTATCTCGGTCACAAGGAAACTGTTTTCCAAAATATCTGGACGAAGTTCGATCCGGTGACCGGCAAACCAACGTACCGGGACGACATCATTCACGAGACGCTCGGCAAACCGGTAGATTCATGCCCAACGAGCGCCGGAGGTCATAACTGGCCCGCTACCAGCTACAACCCTCCTTCCGGGCTTCTGATCGCGCCATTGGTTCAGGCCTGTCAGGTGATGGTTCCTGCAGCTGCAAATCTCGCGGGGAATGGCAATGGAGGGGGCGCGCAGCGTTCGTTTTATGAAATGCCTGGCAGCGATGGGAATATCGGCAAGCTCGCCGCCTTCGATGTGAAGACGCTGAAGGAGGTGTGGTCACTTCAGCAGAGGGCCACGTTCCTGACAGCCGTGTTATCGACGGCTGGGGGTGTCGCCTTCGTTGGCGATCGCAACCAGATGTTCAAGGCGGTCGACGTAAAGAACGGAAAGGTGCTTTGGGAAACCAAACTGGCGACGGCAGTGCAGGGATTCCCGGTGTCGTACAGTATCGGAGGTAAGCAGTACATTGCTGTGACGACTGGAAGAGGTGGCGGCAGCCCGTGGCTGGTGCCGAATACCATCACTCCCGAAATCGATCCGCCGCAAACGGGTTTCGCGCTGTATGTATATGCGCTTCCGGATAAAAAGTAAGGCACGTCGAAGGCGCGCTTATCCAAGTGCTCCAGTGTACTTCTGCTCCAGCCGAGAGAAATTAACGGAACTGTCGCTGCGCAGGATCGTGTGTTCCTTGTCAAGGCGGCTTCTGAGAAGCACGCTGAGTCGTCGCGAACTGCGGACGAAATCGCTGCCGACTTTGCGCTGCAGCGCGCTTTCGATTTGAGTGACGAGCCTTCGTTCTTCACTATGCTCAGACTGCTCTCCAAAGAGCCGAAGGAATTTCAAGATACTCACGACATCGGCGATTTCGATGCGATCGCCTTCTTCTAACTTTCGGACCATCCCGTCGAGAATTCTCAATCCTCGCTGAAGGTTCGCATGATCGTGGATGACGGGGCCGGTGCTTTTCATAGGTCCTTCCCGGTTTTATGAAAAAAGTTATCCGACGGTCGTGGCCGGTTCGGTTGTTCTGACGACGATGTCAGTAAGGTGGGTACGACGCTGTACCTGAAAGCATTGTTTAGATGACTTGGCGGAGACTGTCAACCGACATTTTTGAAGGGACGCACATAGACCTCAACTTCCACGGTCTGGCCGGCGCCGCCGAGCGTGATGCCTTTGGCGGGAGTGACGTCGCCATAGTCTCGGCCCCAGGCGAGCGTGATGTGGCTGTCGGAAACGATCAAGTCGTTCGTTGGATCGAAGCTGAACCAGCCGCTGCCGGGAACGAAGAGAGAAACCCAGGCGTGCGATGCCTGAGCGCCCTGGACTTTCGGACCGGGGCGCACGTACCCGCTGACGTATCGAACGGGCAGCCGTAATGACCGAAGAGCACCGATCATGACGTGCGCAAAATCCTGACAGACGCCTCGGCGATTGCGCAGCACATCCGTCAGGGGTATGTCGATTGAAGTGGACTTCGGATGGTATTTGAAATCCGTGTGAATGCGATGCGTCAGTTCCTTCGCCGCTTCTAGCAGAGGCCGCTGTGGGGTGAATGTCTCTCGTGCGTAGTCCTTCAACTGCGGCAATGCGGGAACGTAAGGTGAGCTGTAGATGAACTCCGAAACCTCCATGCACTCTGCGCCGGCTTGAGCGGCGGTCTGGTCGCGAGCTTCCTCCCACGAAAGCATTGGAAGTTCTCGTGTGTCCGGTTGCACGTCAACCGTACTCTCTGCCGTCGCTTCAAGCCGATCGTGTCGTTCGAAGACTTCGAACGATGTGACGTCGTTGCCGTAGTAATCCTGCCTGTGATGGATGAAGGCCGGCTTCGGATTCACATGTATGGCAGTTTCATGAATCTGCTGGACAGGAAGCATTCGCGGCGAAAGGCGAAGCTCGTTGAGACAATGCGAAACCGGAGTTTCGTAGATGTAACGCGTCGTGTGAGTTATTTGGAACAGCATCTGGTATTTGAGCGAGGCAGATTCCCCTCCTCGTGAGGAGGGGATTACCCAACTCAACGATCTCGTCTAAATCATTTACTCGTTCACGAACTGCCCTGAGTTTCACCACGACGACGACAGCCGGCGGGCTGTCAGGTTGCTAAAATACCTCGCCGTCAACGCGTCAGAGAGATCCCAGAGTGTACTCTTGAGTTCATTGGCGAGTTCATCTAACGCGCTGAAGTTCCCTTCAGTGTCCCGCCGAGAGAGATCCGCCGTCCTACTCGACCGGACCAGACTCATGGCCTTCAACAGAAGGCCGTGTTCGACCGATTCGCTGTTGCTCTGCTCGCTTTCCTGGAGGCGATTCATTTGATGAAGCAGCGCCGCCAACTGAAAACCCACCGACCTCGGGTTCGACTCGTCAACCAGCAAAAGCTGAAGCACGAGGTCCGTCTGCAAGACAGTTGGATATCGCGATCGATACGTAATGGAACTATCTGCAATCTGAAGCAGCACACGCAGACATGGCTCCAAATCAGTTCCCGCAGCTCCCAAACTGCAGCGCAAAAGTTCTATCGTTTGAATGGCGCGCTCCATCCGTCGCCCGATCTGGGAAAAACGCCATCCCAAACCTCGTGTCGTGTTTTCCGTCAGCAGTCCCGAAAAAGCCGAAAGCGTGACGACGACATTGTCCAGCAGATCCAATCCTCCAACGTAGCGCTGATCCGCACTCGCCGGTGCGAAACCGGAAAACTGCGATTCAAGCTGCTGGAGCACGCGCCAGGTATCGGACGACAGCCGTTCCTTCAAATGCCATGCGACACGTCTCAATTCCTTGAGATTCCAACGAAGGCTCGACATCTGTGATGGGTCGTACACCATTTCCGTGAGGATACGCTGCAC
>DATFXZ010000694.1:0-4732 GCA_035315305.1 Terriglobia bacterium
CATCGAAGTCGGGGAACAAGAGAAATTCTGGAACGGTTGCCTAAATACCGAAATTCAATCGAAGAACCTTGAACGAATTTCGGTATTTAGGCAACCGTTCCGGAATTTCCCGTTCTCCCCGACTTCGATGCACCGTGCGCAACGCCTGCCTTTCCATCGTGATTCAGCGTAAACATCTATTTTGAACGTAAAACGGGCTGAGTTGAGTTCTTTTCGTAGACCTAAGGAGGGTTCATCTATGTTGAAGTTCCATCAGTGGACGGTGTGGATTGCCGTGACCCTGGTGTTTGCCTCAACCATTAACCCCGCTCGGGCGCAGCTTACTCGTGGGTTTATTTCTGGAACAGTGACGGACGCCAGCCAGGCGCTTGTTCCGGGCGTTCTGGTGAGTATCACGAACAAACTAACCGGCATTTCACGCGAAACGGTGAGCACGGATGCCGGCTTCTACAGGTTCGTGGCTGTCGAACCCGGCACCTACTCCGTCGAGTTCAAACTGGCCGGTTTCGAAACCCGCCGGATCGACACTGTAACAGTGAACATCGCCCAGGAAGTCACGCTCAATCAGACCCTGAACGTTGCTGGGGTAACGACGGACGTGCTGGTCACGGAGACGCCGGGAGTCCAGCTGGCGAAGACGAATCCGACGATCGAGCGTACCTTTTCCGAAAGGATGGTATCGGATCTCCCGCTCACAGCCGCCCGCCGCGATGTTACAAGGCTCGCGCTTCTGGCGCCGACGGTTACTCGAGCGCCGGGTTCAAATGAGTTTTCGGCAAACGGCCAGCGTGCCCGGAACAATAACTTCATCATCGATGGCGTCGATAACAACGACTATACGGTGACATTGAATTCAGCCCGAGTGATTCCCGAATCCATCGAGGAAGTCCAAGTCCAGACAACTGCGTATTCTGCGGAATTTGGCCGCAGTAGCGGCGCACAAGTTTCTCTAGTAACTAAAAGTGGAACGAACCAATTGCACGGCCAGCTCTGGGAGAACTACCGGGGAAACTGGATGGAACCGGTTAGTCTGGCAAATAAGCGCGCTCAGATAAACGATACACCCCGTTTTAGTGTGAATCAGTTCGGCGCTGACGGAGGCGGGCCGATCTTTACGAACCGAACTTTCCTTTTCGGATTGCTGGAAAAAAATACGCGGCGCGAAGCCCCTCAGGCGGGTAATGCTGTTGCAGCAACGATTCCGACGCCGGAAGGGTATGCGCTGCTTCCAGGGCTGCCGCCCGGGCCAGGACAAACACCGGAGAGCCGGCAAGCGGTGTTGTCGGCCTTGTCATTTCTTGAGGGCGTCTACCCGAGGGTTACAAATTTCGAGAATGTGCCGGCGACCACGAGCGTCAACGGAGTCGCAGTACCGGTTGGAACAATTCGGATCCCAATCGCAAATCCTTACGACCTCTGGTATACGTCCGCTCGTCTCGATCACAAATGGACGGACAAAGACAGTTTGACCTACCGCTATCATCTCGATAAGCGCAACGAGCCTAACCTTACCAGCAATCGGCAGTTCGGCACGAAATGGTCAGCCGCGCAATCTATCTTTCGGCAGAATCATGCGCTGAGCTATACGCGAACCGTCAGCTCACGTTTCTTGAACGAAGCGCGCGTCGCGTACGTTCGAAGTAATCTGGACTTTCCCGAAAATGACCCGATCACTCCTACGGTTGGAATTTCGAATTTTTTCACGATAGGTGGACTGAATCAGTTCCCGCAGGGAAGGCTTGATCACACGTGGCAGTACCAGGATGTTGCGACATACACAACGGGCCGAAATTCACTCAAATTCGGATTGGACCTTCGCCGGTATTGGCTTTCCAACAGATCCCAATTCGATTCCAAAGGCACTTGGAGTTTCGGTGGCCTGCAAGATTTCCTGAACAACAAAGCGAGCTTGCTCCGTCAGTCTATAAACGACGCCTCGTTCGTTGCCAAACAGTGGAATCACGCTTACTTCTTCCAGGACGATCTCAAGGCAACAAGAGATCTCACATTGAACCTGGGAGTACGCTACGAATACAACACGATCCCGCTGGGATTCTTTGGAGCGACAGATCCTGCAATTCGTGCGGCCGGCGTTCGAGGTCCTGTAGTTCCGGATAAGGACAATTGGGCTCCGCGATTCGGATTTGCGTACAGTCCTGGCAATCCGAAAGGTATCTTTGCGGCACTGCTTGGTGCGGGTAGGACGTCGATCCGAGGGGGCTTCGGTATAGCGTACGATGTTCTTTTTTACAACATCATGGTCAATACGGCTATGAACTATCCCCGCGTTGTGAATTCGGAAACGACCGATAATCTGAACCGCTTTCCGACCTTAGCCCCGAAGAGTCCCACCCTGCAGCCGTTCAATCCTGCCACGATCAGCTTCGCGAACGCGTCGGAAGACCTGCAGAATCCAACAACGAATTTTTGGAGTCTTTCTTTGCAGCGTGAGTTGGGTAACACAGTGCTGGAATTTGGTTATACGGGGAACCGCTCCTACCATCAGATCCGGCAAAGCCAGGCAAACCCACCGATCCTCACGCCCGCCCAGGCAGCAACCGTCGTTGCAGGTGGAACTATTCCGTCACCGCAGGAAAGACGCCTAAATCCAAATTGGAATTCACGAACGCTCATTGAATCGGCCGCCAAGGCGGAGTATCACGCTGGTTATGTGAAATTCGACAAACGCTTTTCGCAGGGCTTGCAGTTCGGCGCGAATTACACCTTCAGCGCTAATTTCAGTGATGGAGATGAGCTGATTTCAGGGGTTGACGACATTACGTTATCAAGCCCGGCAGTTCCCCAGGATTTCTTCAATTTCAAGAACGAGTGGGGCCGTTCTGTCTTCGACCGCCCGCATCGCTTTGTCGTGCATTATATTTATGAACTACCGTGGTTTTCTTCCGCGTGGGCTACGGGCGCGCTCAGTAGGATTTTTGCCGGTTGGGAAATCTCTGGCTTTACCGAAATGCAGTCGGGGCAGCCGTTCACAATCAGAACGGGCCTGGATACTGTTGGAACGACAGCGGGGCTTCCGCTCCCCGGTAATCCTCCCGGACGTCCGAATTTCAATCCTGGTGGGATCTTCATCAAAGATCCGGTAACGGATGATCTACGTACATTCACGATTCCGTTAAATGGCACGGGCATTGTGACGGCTCCATTATTGGCCAATTCCATGGCGGGAGGCGGGAACCTCGGCCGCAATACGTTTCGGGGTCCATCATTCCAGCAGTGGAACGCGAGTCTGACGAAGAGAATCGTTATCAAAGAGAATCTTCAGATTCAGCTGCGCAGCGACTTCATCAACATTTGGAACCATAATAACTTCCCAAATCCAGAGGCGAGGATGAGCAATCCCAACTTCGGTAGAAACACAGCGAAACTGATTTCAGACGCTCGCGAGATGCTATTTAGTGCAAAGATCAAGTTCTAGAGGTCTCAAATGAATCGCAGAGACTTCCTAAAGCAGACAAACTTTGCGGTCGCAGGGCTGCTGTTGCCGAGGCTTCAATTCAGGACCAAGCATCTGATCTTCATCGTGAGTTGCGGCGCCAGGAAGCGGGACTATTACGAGAATCAGTACTTATCGCCCAACATTCACAGGTTAGCTCGCGAAGCGTTTGTGTTTGAGCAAGATCATTGTGAACGTGTCGCTTCACACGATGTGGCGTTTATAGAACTGCTTCAGGGCCGGGAATTCCACCCTGCAGACAACACTCGATATCCAACGATTCTCGATTATATTGGCAACGCGATTCAGGTCGATTCCATCCGCAAGATCCCACGCGCCTTGCAGGACCACGAACCCCGAATCGTCGTTTGCCGCGAGGCGTCACACGAGGTAGGTCACAACAGCTATGAGGAATACCTGCGCGTAGTAAAAACCACGGACGAGTCGATCGGTGCAGTTCTCAACTGGGTGAAGGCTGATCCGCGATTCTCCCACAGCACAAGCATCGTTATCCGGCCGGAGTTTGGCCGGGACGACGAAGTGAATGAGCACGGTCAGCTGCACCACTCCTACGGTTTTTACTATACCCATCGCGTCGCCAGCATCTTTTGGGGTCCGGATTTCGATACCGGGATTGATCGAACGACGGTGATCCACTCGCTGGATATGGCGCCAACGCTGACACACCTGTTCGGCGTTGACGCCATTCATGCGCAAGGCTCAATAATTCCAAAGCTATTCCGCTTCCTTGCAAGAACAGAACGCAATCACTAGTGGGAAGCGTCCAGCCACGTTAGCCATTGCTCCCGGATCGGCAGCAGTTCTGCGTCTCGCCGGTTCCATTCGCTGATGTAATCGTAGGATTCCTTAAAGCTGAGTTCCGTGCGGATGATTGCCAGCTGCTCATCAACCAACTCGTAATAACGCACGAGTTCGCCTTGAGCCTTTCGGCCGCGTGCTGTCATGGGATGTTCCTCCCGCGCGACGCGAAGTGCAGTCTTTGCGCGTCGGTGCCCCTCGAGGAAATAGTGGAGACGCCACAATTCGTCAGGTTCTTTCTCGGCTTCCTTCATCATTGTGAAGAATTGCTGCTCGGCTTTGCTGATCTTGGGCAGGATCAGTTGGCGATAACGCGGACGTTCATCGTAATCGCTCGTGAAGGCGAGAGCCGTGCAAAGAATAAATGCAATTGCGGATAAGGAAGCGGGAAGTCTGTTGCGGCGGAGACCCTCCAGCAGGCTGCGGAGGAGGGACCTTAGAAATTCTTGAAAATCCATA
>DATFXZ010000695.1:0-5589 GCA_035315305.1 Terriglobia bacterium
AAATTGTGAGTGCCCCGAAAAACGATCAGCCGCTCGGCGTCGTGCGTCCGATCCTCCCCTACACAGAAGACACACGACGGCGCTTTCACCCCGCCAGACGCCAGATACTCGTAGCGCCACGGGCTCCAGATGAAATCCATACTACGGATTCGGTGGTGCTGCCGGAGACTCGGATGGAGTTGACGGAGCTGTTCCGTCCTCGTTGATCAGATCCTTCAGTTCCTTGCTTGGTTTGAAGTATGGTACGCGCTTGGCCGGTACTTCAACTTTCTCACCGGTTTTAGGATTCCGGCCGACGCGCGCATTGCGCTGGCGCACGCGGAAACTACCAAAGCCGCGAACTTCCAGCTTGTCACCGGTCTTGAGCGCCTTGATTACGCTATCGAATAAGGTATCGACAATGACTTCTGAATCTTTCCGCGTCAGCTCTGTAACCCGGGAAACTTCTTCCACCAGGTCTGCCTTGGTCATGATCTATTCACTCCTATTAGCTTGTAAAGTCGGGCCCAGCTCCACGCCGGTCACTTCCACAGATATTGAAATTTGATCTGCGACTGCATACCGTGACCGTTGAACGGAACTAACCGCGACAGATCCGTTGTCAATACATCCAGTAAGGTCACTCGTGGGCGACTTAGTCGTAACAAGCGCGGCTTTCCCGAAATGCCAGACAGCTTTGCCGTGAGGTCGATAGCATCTTGGAAGTTGCCAATCTCGTCAATCAACTTTCGTTCTTTGGCGTCCCTGCCGGTGAAAACGCGCCCGTCCGCCATCGAACGAACTTCCTGCAAATCCAATTTGCGGCCCGAGGATACTGCCTCAACGAATTGTACGTACATGTCGTCGATCAGCCCCTGAAAATACTTCTTTTCGTTATCGGTTAACGGCCGCGTTGGCGAGCCCGTATCCTTGAACTCACCCGTCTTAAAGACAATATCTTTCAGCTTTGCCCATTGGAGCAGCTCTGCGTAACTTACCCATTCTGCAATCACACCGATGCTGCCGACAATAGTTCCCGGATTCGCGACAATTTTGTTAGCTGCACACGCCACGTAATAAGCCCCCGACGCTCCGGTCGAAGAGAGATACGCTACGATCGTTTTGTCCTTCTTTTCGCGAAGGCGTCTGAGCTCTGCATAGATCTCCTGGGAAACGGCGACTCCTCCGCCCGGCGAATCGATATTCAGGAGGATCGCCTTAACGGAATTTGAATCTTCGTAGCGTTTGAGCTGCTCGAGGATCGCCGTCGACTGCAGCAGTTCGCCTTCGATGTCGACGACTTGGATCCGATCCGAAAAGGAAAAGTCCGCGGCTTCATCGGGACTTATCGTTAGAGCGATCGCAATCACGATCGCGGCTAAAAGGACAAAGGCTCCGCCGCCAAGGAGGAGCCATATAAGCATGCGGTTTCGCATTTCGGCTTTTTAGGAATTGTCTTTTGCGTGAAACAGATCGGCCAAAGTGGCGCTGCCGTCCGCACTGTCGCGATAGGAATCGTATTCCCGCCGCTCTGCGTCTTCGGCAAGTGCCTTGTGACTTAGACCGATTTTACGTTCCGTCGGGCTGAGTTTAATGATCTTGAACTCGCCTTCTTCAGACAACCTGAAGCGATGCTCGAGGTTTTGCCGGTCCGCCTCATCGATCTCAGAAACGTGACACAGGCCCTCGATTCCTTCGTCCAGTTCAACGAAGACACCGAATGGTGCATGACGAACGATACGGCCGCGAACCGAATCGCCGACATGGTGGCTTGTGAAGAATTGTTCCCACACATCCGGCTGAAGCTGCTTGATTCCGAGTGAGAGCCGATGGTTTTCTGTGTCGATATTCAGAATCACGGCTTCCACCCGTTCACCTTTCTTCAGAACCTCTGAAGGATGCTTGATCCGACGCGGAGAGATGTCGGACACGTGCACGAGTCCATCGATCCCTTCCTCGACTTCAATAAAAGCGCCGAAGTCGGTGAGATTGCGAACACGGCCTGTAATCACTGATCCGATCGCGTAACGCTCCGCCAACGTGGACCACGGGTCCGGCTCGGTTTGCTTCATTCCCAACGAAATCCGCCTGTTCTCCATGTCCACGTCGAGCACAACAGCTTCGACATCCTGGCCGACCTGAAGCACCTTTGAAGGATGTTTGACTCGCTTGCTCCAGGACATTTCGGAAACGTGGATGAGTCCTTCAACCCCAGACTCCAACTCGATGAAAGCGCCGTAATCGGTGATATTGACCACCTTGCCCGTCACACGAGCGCCTACGGGATAGACTTGACGCACCAGCGTCCAAGGATCCGGAGTGAGTTGCTTATACCCGAGGGAAACCCGTTCTTTTTCCCGATCGTACTTGAGGATCTTTACAGTGATCTCATCACCGACATTGAACATCTCTGACGGATGATTCACGCGGCCCCAGGAAAGATCCGTCACATGAAGCAACCCGTCTATTCCACCCAGATCGACAAATACACCGTAGTCGGTAATATTTTTAACGATGCCACGGACCTCGGCATCTTCCTTCAACACCTCAAGCGTGAAGGCCTTCTTCCGCTGCTGCTCCGTCTCGAGCACTAATTTTCGCGAAAGAACAATGTTGCCGCGCTTGCGATTCAGTTTGATAACGCGGCACTCGATTTCTTTGCCCTTGAGCGAATCGAGATTCTTAACCGGACGAACATCAATTTGCGAACCAGGAAGGAAAGCACGAACCCCGATATCAACGGAAAGACCACCTTTGATTCGCTCGATGACACGGCCGCGAATGATGGTATTTTCGTTGTAGGCTTTCTCAACCTCTTCCCAAACTCTTACTTTTTCCGCTTTCTCTTTGGAAAGCACGATGTGGCCGTCGCCATCTTCGGTGTCTTCGAGCAGGACATCGATAACGTCGCCGACTTTAATCGTCAAGTGGCCAGTGGCATCGGTGAATTGGGTGACCGGGATGACACCTTCAGATTTGTAGCCAATGTCTACGACGACATCCGTATCGGTGAGCTTCAAAACGGTACCCTTCATCACTTCGCCTTCTGCGAACTTCCGGGCAACGTACTGGTCTAGAAGCTTCTCGTAATTTTCTTCCTCCTCCCCTTTTGGAATTGCAAATTGACCGGCACCCTTTTCTTTCTGGGGGGCGCGCTGCGTCGCGGCCAATTTTCCGGGTTCGTTAACCATTGTGATCGTTTCCTCCTAACTAACTGCGAACTTGGTACGGTAACCAATTTCGTCATCCATTGCAACCGCCGGTCGGGAGTCGTCGTGACGTATCGAGGAACCACTTGGCGGGAACGCAAGACTAAACACGATGTCCTTACGTGACAGCGGATTAATGGATGGCAGTACTATAGTCAATGCCCGAAGTGAAATCAAAGAGGAAAAATGTATAATAGATTGTTTGACTGGAGGCCAAATGAAACCCAACATACACCCGAATTATGTCGATGCGGTCGTCAAGTGCGCCTGTGGCGAAACTTTTCGGACGCGATCGACGAAGCCGGAGATCCATCTTGAAATCTGTTCGAAGTGTCATCCGTTCTTCACCGGCAAACAGAAATTAGTGGACACCGCCGGCCGCGTCGAACGATTTCAGAGAAAGTACAAGAAAACTTCCTAAGCAGAGGCACATCGAATTGATTTTCAAATACCTCAAGCATTTGACATTTATTGCGACCTCCTGGGCCCTGACTTCAAGCGAGGACGAAATCCTGGTCGGTGGCCAAGCTGTCATCGAAGGAGTGATGATGCGGTCCCCGAAGGGTTACTCGGTGGCCGTACGGCGGCAGGACGGAACAGTTCGAGTGATGAAGGACGGATTGCTCGCTCTCGGAGCAAAATGGAAACTCTTCAAGGCTCCGATCCTCCGCGGAGTCGGCGTTCTTGGGCAAGCGTTGGTCCTTGGCATTCGTGCCCTCCGGTTCTCTGTCGAAGAAGCTCTTAATGATGAAGATACAAAGAAAATTACGAAAGAGCCGTCACAGCTTTCGTCATGGCTGATCGCCGGAAATCTCGTTCTTGCGCTGGGAGTAAATATTTTACTCTTCATTGCTCTGCCTCTATTGATCACGCGATTGCTCCAGACGCAAATCGGATTTCAGAGTTCCCTTCTGTTCAACGGCATCGATGGACTGTTTCGAGTATTAGTCTTTGTGACCTTCCTGTATTCCGTCTCCTGGATGAAAGACATGAACCGGGTCTTTCAGTATCATGGCGCCGAACACAAAACAGTTTACAACTTCGAGTCTCGTGAAGATTTGAGCGTAGCGAATGCGCAGAAATTCTCGACACTGCATCCCCGTTGCGGAACGGCCTTTCTACTCGTGGTGATGATTGTCAGTATCCTGGTGTTCTCTGTTGTCCGCTTCGACACGCTCGGTGCAAAGTTGCTTTCGCGGATCGTGCTGCTGCCGCTCGTCGCGGGCATCTCCTACGAAATCATTCGTTACTCAGCAAAACACCCGAAGAGCTGGCTCCGCATCGTCACATTCCCCGGATTGCTGCTTCAAAAGATCACAACGAAGCCTCCTGACGATAAACAGGTTGAGATCGCGATTCGTGCCCTCGAAGAAGCCTTGACGGTATAACGGTTATGAGTACCACCGTTAATCTCCTCATCGACAAACTCCGCACAGTTGAGGCTCGTTACGACGAACTCACACACCAACTGGCGGACCCGGAGGTCGTGTCTGACAGCAAGCGTTATCAAAAGACCGCTAAGGCCCATGCCGAGTTGGGCGAGCTTGTTGAAAAATTCCGGGAATATAAAGACCTCGAGCGCGGGATCGCTGACACGAAGGCAATGGTGCGGGAAGAGAGCGACGTCGAATTGAAAACCATGGCGGAGGAGGAACTCGCGGGCCTGGAAGATCGGTTAGCGAGATGCGAGCACGAGTTAAAGCTTCTCCTGCTGCCTAAAGATCCTAACGACGAACGGAACGTCATCATTGAAATTCGAGCCGGCACCGGTGGCGATGAAGCCGCCCTGTTCGTTGCGGATGTCTTTCGAATGTATACGCGATACGCGGAAGCTCAACGCTGGCGAGTAGAAATTCTTTCCTCCAATCCTACGGGCATCGGCGGCTTTAAAGAAGTCATCGCTTTGGTCGAGGGCAAGGGTGTGTACAGCCGGTTGAAGTATGAAAGCGGAGTTCATCGCGTGCAGCGCGTGCCGGCGACGGAGGCCAGCGGCCGGATTCATACATCAACCATCACTGTTGCGGTGCTGCCGGAAGCCGAAGATGTTGAAGTGCAGATCAATGAAAAAGACATCCGAAAGGATACATTCTGCTCTTCCGGACCTGGTGGACAGTCCGTGAACACAACGTACTCTGCGATCCGGTTGACGCATATTCCCACAGGTATCGTGGTTTCCTGCCAGGACGAAAAATCGCAGATTAAAAACTTCGCCAAAGCTATGCGCGTTCTGCGGTCGCGGCTTTATGAAATCGAAAGAGAGAAACAGCAAAAGGCTCTTTCGGACGAGCGCCGCTCAATGGTCGGAACCGGAGACCGCAGCGAAAAGATTCGGACTTACAATTACCGGGAAAACCGCGTTAGCGATCACCGAATCAATCTGACTCTTTACCGGCTGGATTCC
>DATFXZ010000696.1:0-3125 GCA_035315305.1 Terriglobia bacterium
TGCCGCCGTAGTCGATCCAAACAACGGCGAAATCCTCGCAATGGCTTCGGTGCCATCGTTCGATCCAAATACCTTTGTCCCCAGCATCAAAGCAAAAGATTGGACGGCGCTTCAGAAGGATGAGGCCACCCCGCTCGTCAATCGCGCGGTCAGCGGGTTCCCGCCCGGATCGACGTTTAAGTTAATCACCTCGCTCGCCGGCCTCCGTCGTGGCTTGGCGAAGCAGAGGTTCACATGCTCCGGCGGTGTTCAGTACGGCGATCATTATTTTCAATGCTGGGCCGCGGAAAAGCATTTCACGCACGGCACACTTTCGCTGCCCGATGCGATCAAAGTTTCGTGTAACGCGTTCTTTTATCAGTACGGTAACGCTGCAGGCATCGATTCGATCGACCGCGTGGGCGATTTGCTTGGTTTGGGAAAACCTTCCGGGCTGAATTTAACCGGCGAACAACCTGGAGTTCTGCCAGGGCCGGACTGGATGAAGATTTATTATCCTCAAGAAAGATGGTCGCAAGCGTACACCGCTAACGTTTCAATCGGGCAGGGCTACGATCTAGCCACTCCTCTGCAAATGGCCATGGCTTACGCAGCCCTCGCTAATCGTGGCATTTCTTATTATCCGCGCTTGGTGAAAAAGGTGCTTAATCAGGACGGCACACCGGTGTTGGACGAAGATGGAAAGATCGCCGTCCCTGACCAGCCTAAAGTGCATGCCGATTTCCGCACGGAGATTTCACCCGCCGATATCGAATTGGAACGACACGGATTTTGGAACGTGGTGAATGCAGATGGCGGAACAGGTAGCAAAGCACGCTTGTCCGGGGTGCAGGTGGCAGGCAAAACCGGCACGGCCCAGGCAAAATACAAGGGACGGCAAGATACAATTTCCTGGTTTGTTTGTTGGGCCCCCTTTGACAATCCCAAATACACCATCGCAGTGATGGTACAGGGAGGAGAACACGGCGGCAGCGTCGCCTGCCCAATCGCGGCGCGGATCATGGAACGTTCATTGGCGATGGACGAAGGAAAGTTCGAAGCCCAGGTCGCGTGGCTTCCTCCCGCTCATAAGGCTAATCCTTTTCAAATGATCAAGGACGTGAGTTTCAAGGATTCGGGAATAAATGGCGGCGGCAGTGACGATGAGAATGCAAACGACTCGCAAGGCGCAGACGTCCAGATGGCGGGCGCGGGCGGGGATCCCGACGTTGAACCGGAAGCAGATTCACAAGGGAGAGTGGCGCGGCGTGCTGCAGCCTCTTCGGCCCGCGCCGTCCAAGTTGCGGCGCCTCAACAGCAGCGTCCACGCAACTTCTTTGAGCGGCTCTTCGGAGTAAAACGCCAGCCCGCACCGCCTCCTCCGCCACCGCCCAGCCGGAAGCAGCGCACAACGACAAGATGAACCTTCGGTCAGAATCGCTCCTGCAGCTCGCATCGACAGCTCGGCTGATGACCGGCCAACCCCTCCATTTTTATGATAGACAAGGTGAGAAAGATTTTGGGTCTTCCTTCACGCAAAGCGGGCAACAAGCTCGTTCTCAGTGTGGAGAAACTCGAGAGCCGTGTGGCTTTGCTCGAGGGCGGCCGCCTCGAGGAATATAGCGTTGAGCGCAAGAGCTCACGGAACATCGTAGGCAGCGTCTACAAAGGTAAGGTCAAAAACATTGAGATGGGGTTGAAGGCGATGTTTGTGGACATCGGCTTCGAAAAAAATGCGTTCCTTCATTTCTGGGATGCCATTCCAGCCGCACTCGACAGCGGCGTTGAAGAAATTGACAGACGCTCGAACAAGCGGCCTCGAAAACGAATCACGGTAAAAGACATACCGAGCATCTATCCGGTCGGTTCGGATGTAATCGTGCAGGTCACCAAAGGTCCCATCGGCACCAAGGGTCCGCGCGTCACAACGAATCTTAGTTTTGCCGGACGGTATTTGGTTCTGATGCCATTCAGCGATCGAAGCGGTATCTCGCGAAAAATCGAAGATCCAAAGGAACGCGAGCGGCTGCGCAAGATTCTGCGCCAGTTAGAAATTCCGGAAGGGGTTGGCGTGATCATCCGCACAGTGGGCGAAGGTCAGCGCGCCAGGTATTTTGTGCGCGACCTGCGAGTTCTGCTGGATCAGTGGGCCAAGGTTGATCAAGCCATTCGGGAGAACCCCGCACCATGCCGCCTGTTTGAAGAACCCGATCTGGTCGAGCGCACAGTCCGCGATTTCCTTACTGAAGAAATCAATGAAATTGTCTGCGACGATCGCGGGGCAACGGATCGGATGATGGATATGGTGGGTCAGATCTCCCGTCGCGCGAGGAACCGCGTTCGCCACTACGATGGCGCCACGCCCATCTTCGAAACTTACGGTGTCCAGAAACAGATTGACGACGCATTTCACAGGCAAGTTTGGCTTAAATGCGGCGGCTATATTGTGATCGATGAGACCGAAGCGCTGGTGGCCATCGATGTGAACACCGGCCGCAACAAAGGTGGGCGTGACGTCGAGAAAACAATCTTGCAAACCAATCTCGAAGCCGCGGACGAGATCGCCCGCCAGCTTCGATTACGGAACATCGGCGGACTGATCATTGCTGACTTTATCGACATGAAGAGCCGCAAAGATCAGCAGACGGTTTTCAACTTAATGAAGGAACGGCTCAAGCGCGACAAAGCCAGGACGCATGTACTCCCCATTTCACAACTCGGGCTGATGGAGATGACTCGGCAGAGGGCGCAGGAGAGCTTGAGCGACACGATTTACGAGAATTGTCCTTATTGCGGCGGGCGCGGACTGGTCAAGACGACGATGAGCACGAGCGTCGAATTACATAGGACGCTCAACATCGTCATGCGCCGGTACCAGGATTCCATACACGACATTCGGGTGATCCTCAATCCTGACGTTTTGAAGCGACTGAAAGAGGAAGACGAGGAACTGCTTGTGGAACTCGAGCGCCGTTATGCCGGTCGGCTGATGTTTCGGGGTGACCCCGCGTTTCATCACGAGAAGTTTGTCATTACGGACGCTAATACCGGGGCAGAACTGAAGCCCTGAGACCGAGAAGCACGACCTGAAAAAGCTTGCAATTTTGGTTTGGTCGGCTCAGACTTACCGCATCCGAACGTGGCCC
>DATFXZ010000697.1:0-3530 GCA_035315305.1 Terriglobia bacterium
TGTGCCGTTGGCGCCAATCAAGCTCCCATCGCATAATCCAGGAAGATATTTCCTTTTGTCTTCCTCTGTCCCGTACGTTAGCAACGGGATCGAAGTGGTCCACATGTGCGCATTGATCGCGAAAAGTAACCCTTGGTCCGAACCGCCGAATCCGAGGCCCTCCATCATTGCGATCGTAGTAACCGGGTCCGAGCCACGGCCTCCGTATTCTTTGGGGATGGGCATTCCCTGCACTCCGAAAGAAGCACACTTTTGCCAGCCGTTGCGGGAAAAGGCTTGGCCAGCATCGCGCTCGATCATACTCTCGTTGAGCTCTCTGCGAGCGAACTCAATAGCCGCCTCCTGCACGGCTTGCTGTCCAGGTGTTAATTCGAAATCCATTATTTGTTCAGGTAGGTCCAACTAATTCCGAGGAAATCTGAAACCGCCCCCTCCGGATCGTCCCTCACCTTAAGCCCTTTAGTTTCTGATAATCAATCTTGTCTGTCGAAGTCTTCGGCAACGATTCAAGGAAGCAGAAGCCGTCGGGAACCATGTAGAGCGGCAGGTTCTCAGAACAGAACTTTTTTAGCTCGATGATCGACAACTTCAATCCGTCGCGCGTGCTGGTGAAGGCCTTGATCGGCACACCTTCCTCATCGGGAAATGCTAATACCGCCGCTTCTTTGATGGCCGAGTGCCGGTACAACGCCACCTCGATTTCACCCAACTCAATCCGATACCCGCGCTTCTTGACCATACGGTCACGTCGTCCGAGGAATTTGTAATTGCCATCTGGGAGTTCGACGACAATGTCGCCCGTCCGATACCAGCGCGTGTCGCGCCTGGGTAAGAACGCCTTGGCGGTATTTTCCGGCAAGTTCCAATAACCTTGCATCACACTAGGTCCAGCGATGCATAACTCTCCCTCGCCTCCCCTTGCAATCTCGGCACCGGCTTCGTTGACTACCAGCGGCTCGCCGTAGGGACACGCCTTGCCAATGGGAACAGGTTCAGCTTGAGACTCCGGAAGCAAACGCGGCACCTCGTAAAACGTGCAAACGTTAGTCTCCGTCGGACCATATAAATTGAAATAACGAGGATGCCGCCACAACGATTTTAATAGCTTTAGGTATTTGATCGGAAACACCTCGCCGGCGAATAACACAAGTCTAAGCGCAGAATAGTCGCGTTGTTCCAGCTTTCCGAACTGTGCCAGCAGGCTGAGGACCGATGGAGCGGAATACCAGACGGTAATCCTTTTCTCAGCAACCCACGGTGCCAGTCGTGTTGGTTCTTTGCCCAGTTGTTCCTCAACCAGCACTAGCGTCGCGCCGTGTTTAAGCGATAGGTAAACGTCGAGGATCGACAGATCGAAATGAAACGGCGAATGAGAGGAAAACCGATCATGTTCGTTCGGTTGAAATTCGTCGGAGCACCAGTCGATAAAGCAGGCAGCATTAACGTGCGACAGCATAACACCTTTCGGCCGACCGGTTGAGCCCGAGGTATAAAGGATGTAGGCGAGCCGCGACGGGTCCGCCGCCGCACTAGGCGCGGAAGGCGCCGGGTTAACAGCGTCCAACTGGTCCAGAGCTTTGACGAGCGGCGCTCCGGCTCCGATTCCGTCGGTCACAACCAATTGTGGAGCAGAGCCGAGTTGGCTGAACTCTGAGTTGAGGGCCTTTACCAGCCGCTCCTCAACAATCACGACTTTAACGGCACAGTTATCGAAAATATACGCGTTCCGCGAAGCAGGTACTGTTGTGTCGACGGGGACGTACGCGGCCCCCGTCTTCATGATCCCGAAAATTGACGCGATTGCATCAGCCGATTTTCGCAGACAGATGCCAACGCGATCGCCAGGTCCTACACGCATCACCCGTAAGCGGTCGCGCAATCTATCTGAAAGATGTGCCAGTTCAGTATACCGGATGCTGCCGCTTTCGGACTCCTCGACTGCGACATTATCTGGAAACCGTAAAGCAGAAACGTCCAGAAGCTGATGCAGCGCTCTGGTATTCGTCATTGCATTTGCTGTTATGCCAACTCTCGTGGTGTTGATAAATTAATACCCGACGATCTGGGGAGTCTGTTTGCCACCATATTGTGCATTTTTTTCATCCGTAACAAACGGTTAGCGTCAGAGGCGCAATGTCAATTTAACCTGGTGCATCGCCCTATGAAATTTGATCAGCCCGTCACACGAGCACTGAAAGTGCGACCCATCCTGCAGTTAAGCTTTCTTCGAAACTATAAATCGCTCGATGTCCGACAAGGTATTGAGGTTCTCGACTACGGCCTCATGCGGTTGGATGACAATACCAAACTGATTCTCGAGGAAGGTTACTACCTTTAGGACAGCGATGGAATCAAGGATTCCAGTCGTCATCAATGGAGTAGTATCAGTTAATGCTGCAGGATCTTCTCCCGGCAAGTATTCAGTAAGTATGAATGTTTTTATTGTACTTTTGATATCTTCCGAATTCATACAGGATTTTTGATTAGCACGTCTATCTGGGTGCCGTTCCAAGTGGTTACGGTTTTTGGAGACGAGACACTTGCTGTATGCTCGAGGCAGGAAAAAGTAGCGGCACAAGGCCTTCGTACAGCTTGTCAGCTAGCAGCCGGTGACCGAGCGCTGACGTGTGCTCGTCCCACTTCGCGACGATCAATCTGTTGCGGTCCGCCACCGAATCAAAGGCTGGAGACAAGTCGATGACCTCGAGCCCGGCAGCTCGGGCCAGCCGGACGGTTTCGCTTCGGCAGGCGGGTTCCACCCCCCCAAAGTCCATCGGAGCCGGTCGATAGATAACCAGCGGGTGGATGCCGCGCTGCGTACACTGCTGTGCGAATCGGCGGAATGCCCACTCATGTATTTCAGGGACATGTCGGAACAGGCGTCGTTCGATCGCAGCATCAGGCATTCGCCCATTGACACCGGCCTCTTTGGCAATCCCATCCAGGAACTTGCGGTAACTTCGAGGCGGGTCAATTCCACGAGTCAGGCACTTTCTCAAGTATTCTACAAGAAACTGCTGATCAACAGCGCCAACGGAAATCATCGCGGCATCGGGATGAAGGTCGAAGCCGATCTGCTCAAGCCGCAGCAACATTTGCAGAACACAGTCGGCACCAGTGGACATATTTAAAATCTCGTAGCGCGCATAGTGAGTGTCTGGGCAGTGACGATTCAAACGATCTTCGACGAGGTTTTCATACGTTTGATCGTCCTTCACCCCAGTGCCCACATCATGCGACACGCCGAACAAAACTATCCGGTACGTGTTCGGTGGTTTGAGCTTTTGGTACTCGCGGTCGCGCATCCCAAGGCGGTTCGATGTTACTGGCGCGCCTCCTAAGACTGTGGACACCGATGGTACGATCTCCTTCATCAAAAAATCAGACCGCTCACGATAAAACAACTTTCGACCTGCATTCCATCCCTCAGGCTCTTTAGCATCATGGCACCGCCAGTCATCCATCCGGCTCAGGTCGAGCTCCTCATAGTAGCCACGGCGCTGCAAGGCGAGATCGCGCGCATTTAACAC
>DATFXZ010000698.1:0-7665 GCA_035315305.1 Terriglobia bacterium
GTACCCAGGGTTTGCCCCTTTCATTCAATCCTGATCTCGCGTTCCTGCTTGTCCCTGAAGATTTTTAGGGTCGGCTTAGAGCCCACCCTCATCTCGCGGCTGAACTCGGCTGGTGTTTGCACGGTCTTCCCATCAATGGTAGTGATGACATCACCTGCTTTGAGTCCCGCCTTTTCTGCGGCCGAACCAGAATCCACGGATGTCACCAAGACGCCGTTGTTACCGTACACACCAAAAAAGTCGCGAAGCTGATCTGTCATTTGCTCTACACGGATCCCGGCCCTTACGTACACCGTGCTCACCTGCAGCTTCGGCATGTCGCGCAGGACAGAATCCGCGAGGATGTGTACGTTCGGGAGCTCCAGCCCAAGGCTGCCGGAACGCAATTCCGGTCCACGTTCTGTCGTCACTTTAAACGTTTCTTCCCGATTGTCGCGTCGAACCCTCACGTCGACGACCCGGCCAATCGGCGTTTCGCGGACCAATCGCGTCAACTGCTGCACGCCGATGACTTGTTCGTTGTTGAATTCCACTATGACGTCGCCCAGCTTTAGCCCGGCCTTTTCCGCGGGACTGTTCGGCTCGACTCGTCGAATGATCGCACCCGGTTCTTTCTGATCTTCGATCGAAATTCCGAGCCAGCCTGAATCCTGACCCAGAGCCGGAATGGCCGCTGCCGCGACCAAGGTGATACCAAACAAAATGCCTTTCATCGTTCCCAATCCCTCCGTTGAACCTAAAACGTTTATATAGATCCATCCGAAAAAAATCGGTTGGCATTGTATTTTTCAAGTATCAGTCGCCCTATCCAGTTAGTTGATAGGAATCCCGCCCAACCGGCCACGTAAATCATTCAAAAACAATAACCAAAAAGGGCCTTCGAGTTGCCACGGTCACCTGGGAGGAAGCCATGAACGAACGGTTTTGCAGTTTGATCGTTTTTGGGCCTGGTGCTCCGCGGATGTTTAAGCTGCATCTGTCGCGCGGCGCCATCGCAGTTCTGGTTGTCGCATTTCTGCTTTCCTTCCTTATCGCGGTGTTAATGGGATACGCGTATCCTGCCACGCACGTGAATGAAGCGCACCGCGCTGAATTGGAAGCAGAGAACCGGGCGCTGAAGGTGGAGGCCTCAAATGCGAGCCTCGGAATTCAAAAGCTGGACGAAAAACTCTTGGAGCTTGAAGCGAAGTCGAAACGAATTAATGAATTAGTAGCTCCTTGAACTGCCGTGCGGGGTGGTGCATGGCCGCCCATCCCATCAGAACCCGCCTAATACAGAACAAACGTCGCGAATCATCTCCAGCGTCAATTCAGGATAAATCGGTACCGCGAGACTTTGATTAGCTGCATCTTCACTATTCGGAAAATCTCCGGAACGGTAGCCAAGATTTTGAAAGCACCGCTGAAGATGCAATGGGATCGGATAGTAGATCTCGCATCCAATGCCCAATTCTCGTAGACGCGTCATCACTTGGTCTCGACACTGAGTGCGAATCACGAATTGATGATAGATGTGTCGCGAAGCCCGAACTTCGTAGGGCAGTTCCACGGATGCAGTTGTGACCAGGTTTTCTCTATACAGGTCCGCGTTTCTCCGGCGTGCTTCCGTCCAGTGATCCAGGTGTTTCAACTTCACTCGAAGCACAGCCGCCTGGAGTTCATCGAGGCGAAAATTCCAACCTAAAATTTCGTTATGGTACTTCGTCTTGAATCCATGATTGCGCAAGAGCCGGAGTCGCTCCGCAAGGCCCGCATCGTTCGTTGTGATCATGCCGCCATCGCCAAAACCACCTAAATTCTTCGTGGGATAAAAGCTGAAGCAGGCAAGATCTCCTAGCGCTCCTGCCCGCGCCCCCTGGAACTCGGCGCCGATCGCTTGCGCAGCGTCTTCGATGACGATCAGGCGGTGCCGGCGTGCGAGGTTCATGATGGCCGGCATGTCCGCCATCTGACCAAAAAGGTGGACTGGAATTATTGCTCGAGTACGTGGGGAAATCTTCGCGGCAATACCGGCGGGATCGATATTGTAGGTTCCGCGATCAATGTCCACAAACACCGGCGTGGCCCCTGCTCGCACGATAGCGCTCGTTGTGGCAAAGAAGCTGTAGGGCGTCGTGATGACTTCGTCACCCGGTTTGACCTCGATCGCCATGAGTGCAGCAAGCAGCGCATCAGTTCCTGACGAGACGCCAATCGCATGAACACACCTGCAGTACTCGGCGATCTCCCTTTCGAGCGCATCGCCCTCTGCTCCGAGAATGAAACGTTGCGATTCAAGAACACGGTCTAAAGCACATTGAATCTCATCGCGGATAGCAGCGTATTGAGCTCGCAGATCGAGGAGAGGTATGCGCATCGAGGAGGGTCAGACCCCTCGTCCTGCAGTTGGGGACGAGGGGTCTGACCCCTTGTCCCCGGAATGGTATTCCTGGATCGATTTCACATTCAGGCTCTCGCGGCGGATCGCGCGAATGCCATTAACGGCTGCAGCGGCCCCAGGAATGGTTGTAATGCAGGGTACGCGATGATTGATTGCCGCGCGGCGAATTGCTTTTTCATCAAAAAACGACTCACGACCTAGCGGGGTGTTGATGATGAGATGGACTTTTCCGCTTTTGATGTAGTCCACAATGTGCGGCCTGCCCTCGTTCACTTTGTAAACTGTTTCGACATCTATTCCCGAACTCCGCAAAACCCGGGCCGTTCCACGTGTTGCGATGATCTTGAAGCCGATCTCGACAAGATCAGCCGCAATTCTCGAGATGAGATTTTTGTCGTGTTGGTTCACGCTGATGAACGCTACGCCTGATTTCGGCAGGACAGAACCGGCGCTGATCTGGGCTTTGACGTATGCCTTGCCGAACGTATCGTCCACGCCCATGACTTCGCCGGTAGATTTCATTTCCGGCCCGAGGATCGTATCGACTCCCTGAAAGCGAGCGAACGGAAACACCGGCGACTTCACGTAGAACTGACGGACCTTCAACTCGCTCGGCAATTGGAACTCGCGCAGCTTCCGTCCGATCATCAGCTTCGCCGCAATCTTCGCCAGCGGCACACCGGTAGCCTTGCTGACAAACGGTACAGTCCTTGAAGCGCGGGGGTTGACTTCCAGGACGTACACCTTGCCCGCGCGAACTGCGAACTGGATGTTCATCAATCCGACAACGTTCAAGGCACGGCCAAGCTTGACGGTATATCTGCGAATGCTTTCGCGAAGATCCTCGCTCAACTGGTACGTCGGCAACACGCACGAACTATCGCCCGAGTGAACGCCGGCCTCTTCGATGTGCTCCATAATGCCGCCAATCACGACTTGTTCGTCGTCGCACAGCGCATCGACGTCGATCTCATAGGCGTCTTCCAGAAATTCGTCGATCAGGATCGGCCGCTCATGTGAGACTTGAACTGCCGCCTGCATGTAGTTGTCGAGTGAAGATTCGTCGTAGACGATCACCATTGCACGACCGCCGAGAACGTACGAAGGCCGCACGAGAACGGGATAACCAATCTGGCGAGCAACAGCTCGCGCTTCCTCCAACGTAACAGCCGTCCCGTTCTTTGGTTGTGGGACGTCCAGCTTACGCAGCAGGTCGCCAAACCGCTTGCGGTCTTCGGCAAGGTCGATGGAATCGGGCGATGTTCCGATGATCGGCACTCCGCCATGTTGCAGATCCAAAGCCAGATTGAGCGGCGTCTGTCCCCCGAACTGCACGATGACTCCATCCGGCTTTTCTTCCCGGACAATATGGAGAACGTCCTCGAGCGTGAGAGGCTCGAAGTAGAGGCGATCGGATGTGTCGTAGTCGGTCGACACCGTCTCCGGATTGCAGTTGACCATGATGGTCTCAAACCCTTCGTCCTTCAGAGCAAAGGCTGCGTGGCAGCAGCAGCAATCGAATTCAATCCCCTGTCCTATCCTGTTCGGACCACTACCCAGGATCATGATCTTCTTGCGATTGCCGGGTTCGGCCTCATCCTCTTCCTCGTATGTTGAGTAAAAGTATGGCGTGTAGGATTCGAATTCTGCGGCGCATGTATCCACCCGTTTGTACACCGGAGCGATCGCGTAGTCACCGCGCTTGCCTGCAACGTCGCGTGGTTTCGCACCAACGAGCCGAGCGATTCGAGCATCGGAAAACCCGAATTCCTTGGCTTCACGCAAAAGTTCTGCAGGAAGGCTCTCGAGAGTGTGCTGCGATATCAACTTTATGACATCCGTGATTTCTCTCATTTCATTTAAAAACCACGGGTCGATGTGCGTCAGCTCAACAAGCTCTGGAATACTGAAACCATTACCGACCGCATGCAGCAAGTAAGGAATGCGATCCGGCGTCGGTGTGACGAGCTTGTGGCGAATGAGATCCTTGTCGATTTTTTCCGAGCCTGGTTCTTTCGCGCTCTCGAGCGACCGCACGGCTTTCAGAAAAGCCTCTTTGAAGGTCCGGCCGATCGCCATTACTTCTCCGACGGATTTCATCTGCGTTCCAAGGGTCGGATCGGAATCCGGAAATTTTTCGAATGCCCATTTTGGAATCTTCACAACGACGTAATCGAGCATCGGCTCGAACGAAGCAGGAGTTTTCTTCGTGATGTCGTTGGGGATCTCGTTGAGCGTGTAGCCGACCGCTAGCTTCGCCGCGATCTTTGCAATAGGAAAACCCGTCGCCTTCGAAGCCAGCGCAGAACTGCGCGACACGCGCGGGTTCATTTCGATCACGACGAGCCTGCCGTCCTTCGGATTCACGGCAAATTGGATATTCGATCCGCCCGTCTCGACGCCGATCTGGCGGATGACGGCGATGGCAGCGTCGCGCAACCTTTGGTACTCGCGATCGGTCAGCGTTTGAGCGGGCGCAACGGTTACGGAGTCGCCGGTGTGTACTCCCATGGGATCGAAGTTTTCGATCGAGCAGATGATGACGACATTGTCCTGGAGGTCGCGCATTACTTCCAGCTCAAACTCTTTCCATCCGATAACGGACTCTTCGATGAGCACCGAGTGGACGGGACTCAGATCGAGCCCGCGCTGAACGATACTCTCGAACTCTTCGCTGTTGAATGCGATGCCGCCTCCAGTGCCGCCCAGGGTAAATGACGGACGAATGACTACAGGCAGCCCCAGCGCCTGGACAACCCGCTGCGCTTCGCGAACATCAGCGACAACTTCGCTTCTTGGCGTTTCGAGCCCAATCTCCATCATTGCTTGCTTGAAGAGGAGACGGTCTTCGGCCATCTTTACCGCCTTCGCTTTGGCGCCGATCATTTCGACGTTGTATTCGTCGAGAATGCCGCTCTCCGCGAGGTCAACAGCGATATTCAATGCCGTCTGGCCACCGACAGTCGGAAGAAGGGCATCAGGCCGTTCCCGCCTGATGATGGACGCCACAAATTCCGTTGTGAGCGGCTCAATGTACGTACGGTCGGCCAATTCCGGATCCGTCATGATGGTCGCAGGATTCGAGTTGACCAGAACGATCTCGTAGCCTTCCTCGCGCAACGCCTTGCAAGCCTGTGTGCCGGAATAGTCGAATTCGCATGCCTGGCCGATGACAATCGGACCCGACCCGATGATGAGGATTTTGTGGATGTCGGTACGTTTAGGCATTAGGCATGATCCGCGTTATTCGCGTCATCGGCGGCTGGATTCTTTCATCAGTTCGAAGAACCTCTTGAACAAGTAATACGAGTCGTGCGGACCGGGCGATGCTTCCGGATGGTACTGAACGCTGAAGGCTGGTATTGAACGATGCTCGACGCCCTCGACTGTGTTGTCGTTCAGATTGACGTGGGTGATTTTCACGTCGTTGAGATTAAGGCTATCCGGATCGACTGCGAAACCATGATTTTGCGCCGTAATTTCGACCTGCTTCCGCTCCACGTTGAGAACCGGATGATTGCCGCCGTGATGGCCAAACTTCAGCTTGTAAGTCTTGCCGCCCAACGCAAGGCCTAAAATCTGATGACCCAAACAAATTCCAAACACGGGCTTCTTCCCAAGCAGACCCTGGACATTTCGTATCGCGTATTCCAGCGGCTCCGGATCGCCAGGCCCATTCGACAGGAATATTCCGTCGGGTTTCAAGCTCAACACATCCTCAGCTGAAGTCGTCGCCGGCACGACCGTCACCCGAGCGCCGCAGCGCGTCAGATTGCGCAAGATGTGCGATTTGATTCCATAGTCATATGCGACGACGTGAAATGGAGCCGGCTCAAATTCCGCAAGACCTGAAAACTCGACGAAGTTTACGTTCTTATCCGCATTGTCGTACGACTGCTCAATCGTGACGGAGCTTGCGAGGTCCAATCCGACCATCTGCGGCGCCCTTTGGACCTTCGTCTTCAGCGATGCCTCATTGTGGTCTGTTAATGACACGATACCGCGCATTGAACCTTTTACACGAATGTGACGCACCAGAGCCCGCGTGTCGATCCCAGAGATAACCGGAATTCGATGCTTCGTAAGGTACTGGTCGAGCGTTTCGGTGGTTCGCCAGTTGCTTGGCAACGGCGAGAGTCGCTTGACGATAAATGCTTCCAAGAAAGGCTTCCGCGATTCAACATCTTCCAGATTGACTCCCGTATTGCCTATCAGCGGATAAGTCATGGTCACGATCTGACCGGCGTAGGAAGGATCCGTAAGGATTTCTTGATAGCCGGTCATCGAGGTATTGAAAACCACCTCGCCCACGGCCTCGCCTTCAAAGCCGTGTCCGTTGCCGCGAAAAACGCGCCCGTCTTCGAGGAGCAACGTGGCCCGCTTTTTCAATCCAGAGATCCCATCTTTTCGATTGGCCAATATCTGAAGACTGCTTTGCCGTAGATGTATTTTTCCGGAACCAGTCCCCACATCCGGCTGTCGTTGGATTGATTTCGGTGATCGCCCAGGACGTAGTAGTGACCGGGTTCGACATATACAGGAGGATACGTACGGTGATCGAGGTATTCGGGCAGGATGTAATTCTCTTCGAGTGCCTTGTCGTTGATGTAGACGATCCCGCGGCGGATTTCCACGACATCGCCCGGCATGCCTACGACCCGCTTGATATATGACTTCGTTGGATCCAGGGGATACCAGAAGACCACGATGTCTTTGCGGTGAATTCTTTCGATTCTATAGACAAATTTATTAACGAAAATCCGTTCCTGATCAACGAGTTCGGGCAGCATGCTCGTGCCTTCAACTTTCACCGGTTGATAGAGGAAAACCACGATAAGAATGGCTGTACCGATCGCAAAGAAAACATCTCGGGCCCAGCCGCGAATTTCGCTGACCACGCCGGTCGTCGCAGACGGAACGGGCAGGTTTGGCAGTGTTCTAGTTTCGGTCTCGGCGGCCGAGACTTGCGGAATGTCTGGATCTGTTGTCATACGAGTGTTACTGGAAGGATCCTTCACGAAAAAATGGAAATGCTAGTTTAGCCGAATCGTCATGTCATTTCCATAGCCGGAATTCCTTCGTAAAACCGAAAACCATGCCGCCGCGTGGATCCAAAGAGGTCAGCCCAGCCGTTCCGGCTACATCCCACCTGACGCTGCCCGTGCGGATCTGCATCCCGAGACGAACCTGTCCTCGCGATTCCGCGCCGGGACTGGGGTTTGAGCGAGGGTTTTTCAACCCGTTCCACTCCGAAAGCAAGCTGATCCTCGTATTAACTGGAAGGA
>DATFXZ010000699.1:0-3194 GCA_035315305.1 Terriglobia bacterium
CGCCGTATTGCAACACATCCGACGAGGCAGGGAGCCCATCGTGCAAGACTTGATCGATTTCTTCCGCCAGCGGTCGCGCTTCGAAAAATTGACGAAGCACGATGAAGCCGAACGTCTTAAAGTAGGATTCGTCCACAACGCGGGCGCTCGCAAGAAAGCAGCATCAGTTGAACCGAAAAGCCGTCGTAGCAAAACTATTTCCTTTGCTGATCCCGTTGTAATGCGCGCTGCCGCCGCTCTTCCTCAAGCGCATTCGTACGCTGTGCAGCCGCGGGTAGAAGCTCTGTGCCATCTGCACGCAGCAGTTTACGAAAGAACATTCGGTCGGACCCCGTCCAGGTAGGATTTCCAGTCACTGTCACTCGGTCGCCGGACTTGATCGACTCCGATGTCCAACCCACGTTGGACAAATTCAATCTGCCTGCAAATTCGACTGTCCACTTCGTGACTTTACCGGAGCTGTCTGTTACATCCATAGACATCATTGCGTGTGGATTCACGAATTTGAACTCTGTGACCACGCCAGTTACGGTTATTTCATGCTGGGAGTCGTAGACCGGCGAAAACGCATGGTGCGACATGGCGGGTGTGGCAAACGTGAGCGGCAGGATCACAAACACCAACGCGCGTAAACGTGTCATTGTCTCGTTCCTCTCTTGAACTCTTTCGGTATCTCACATTGGTCGTACGCCGCAATCGTCTGATCTGGTCTCCACCCCCAAACGCGTTTAACAACAATCGGCTGTTTGAACGCCCACGGGTCGCGCAGTGTGGCAGAGAGTGCCAGGGTCTTGCCATCCTGGGAGCGACTGTAACGTTCGAGAACCGTCAGTTGCTCGCTGTGTTGACTTTGCCAGGGGGTTATGTTGGCGCGAATGCCGGAAGTCTCAATCACCAGGGTCTCACCTTCCCAATGACCAACGGAATACCCCAGTAGAGTTGACGGGGAGTTCGGAGGACGCTTGCGGCCGTCCATGTAAACAGTGCGGCGCGCATCCCATTCTCCGTAATGCAATTCCAGTCTGTTTTTGTCCAATTGGCGCATTTCAAGTTGGTGGGGCGCAAATATCTGCTTTGCAAATCCATAAGGCTCACATCGTAAGAAAGAAGGATCGTCGGCTGGATCGAGCGGGTAGGTTTTGAGCGCAGCGTCCGTCAGGAGGGGACGAATGTATTTGTCTCGTTGGTAATTACTAGCATCGGTCCGAAGTTGTTCAACGGGACGAGCGTCGTTGGATGGATCGTCCAGCAAGGCATTCAGACGACTGATTCCCGTATCGGTGCACCAAGCTCTGCAAAAGTCGGCCGCGATGGTATTAGGTGGATCGCTCCACATTCCAAAGACTGTTTGTGCCGGCGATTGAGCTTGCGCAAGGGGCACAGTTATGGCCAACAGAATCCCCACGACTGCAGCAACCTGACGTCCTGAAACCATAGCATTCCTCTCCGAAGGGTTCGTGCGAACAAAGATCAGAAGATTTCACGAGGATGGCATGCCAAGGATAGCGACCAGAAAACCGACTCGCAACTGAATTGCGCGTTCGGTCTAGTCAGCACATCAATTGTCGGCTTTTGGCGAACACTCCAGAGAAGCTTCAATCCCGGAGGTGGGGAGGAGGCGGTATCCCGCGGTCGCATTGGAGCGAGCAATGAAAGTGCAAGCAGTGTTCATGCAGGTAATGGCCAGGGGACGCGCCGTTTGGAATGAAGCCGCGAGGCATTAGGGCTCCCATTTCACCGAGTTTCGGTGCGTATCCATTGCGAGATTCGCCAGGCCGTCGGCTTCTTTATTGTTTTCGCGGCGGACGTGGGAGATGGAGAACCGCGGAATAAGAGTGATCCAGCGGAGAGCCGAATCGTAGAGAAGGCGGATACCTTCATTCCTGACCTGGTACTCGCCTTTGATTTGCTTCACGACCAGTTCGGAGTCCGCAAAGACTTCCAGGTCTTCACACCGAGAAAATACAGCGAAACGAAGCGCCGTCAGAAGCGCTGAGTATTCGGCGAAGTTATTGGTGCCGGCGCCGAGATATTCTGCTATGCGAACAGTGCCGGGGAAATACACACCGATCCCCGCGTCGCCCGGATTTCCGCGCGAGCCTCCGTCGATATACGCCTTCAGTTTCATGCGACTTCGAACGGATGATCGAGATTTTCGGGATCGTACAGAATGCGCTGGCAGGCATCACAGGCGATGATCCGGTCATTTCGGCGTATTTCCTGGAACACCTGCGGCCGGATGCGCACCTGGCAGATTTCGCAGACTTCGTTTCGTGCAGCAGCGACGCCGATTCCGCCGCGAAGTTTTCGGACCCGCTCATACCTCGATATAAGGTCGGGCGACACAGAAGCGTCGATTTCTTTGCGTTCTTTGAGATAGCCCTCAAGGGCGCCCAGATCGCGCTTGTTCTCTTCTTCCAACTGCTTTCGTTCTATGTTGACCTTTTGTTGATCTTCTTTTAAATGCGCCTCAGCCCCTTTAAGCTCGGACTGACCTGTTTCAGCTTCCATCATCAAATTCAAAATCTCGTCTTCAATTTTTCGGATCCCTTGCTGCGCGTGCTCAATCTCATGCTGAAGGGCGCGATACTCTTCATTCGTTTTTACGGCCATCATCTGGTCGCGGTACTTGGAAATCTTGCTTTCAGCGGCCGTGATTTCGCCTTCGAGTTTCTTACGAGTGCCCTGATTCGACTTTGCTTTCTCTTGAGCTGTCGCAACTGCTGCTTGCGCAGATCGCAGCTTTTCATCGAGCGCTTTCGAGATACCTGGGAATCTATCGATTCTGGCTCGGAGTTCTTGAATGGAAAGATCGATTGCTTGAAGCCGTATCAGCTGCTTTAGATCAGAATTCATCTTTTACAAGTGGGCCCAGTAGGACTTGAACCTACGACTGCCCGGTTATGAGCCGGGAGCTCTAACCGACTGAGCTATGGGCCCAGAAAAAACTGAAGGGGCGCCGAAGCGCCCCTTCAGTTTACCTTAGTCCCGCCCAGACCCGTCGAGAAACGCTCGCAGGCGGCGGCTTCGGCTAGGATGCCGCAGTTTGCGAAGCGCCTTCGCTTCAATTTGACGGATACGTTCGCGGGTGACTGCAAAGTTCTGGCCGACTTCTTCCAGAGTGTGCTCAGTCCCGTCCTCGAGGCCAAATCGCATCTTGATCACACGCTCTTCACGCGGTGTCAGTGTATTCA
>DATFXZ010000700.1:0-10435 GCA_035315305.1 Terriglobia bacterium
ATCAAACTCGCGTCTTATCTTGCGAGGGAAACGAGCGAGAAGACGTTGTTTATTTTCGATGAACCAACGACAGGGTTACACTTTGACGACATCAACAAGCTGCTCGGCGCTTTTAAACGTCTGATCGAGGCAGGAGGTTCGGTGCTGATCATCGAGCATAATTTGGATGTCATCAAGTCTGCCGACTGGGTCATCGACCTCGGCCCGGAAGGTGGCGACGCGGGCGGTTACGTGGTCGCCATAGGGACGCCGGAACAGATCGCAGCAAACAGCGCCTCCATCACCGGCGAGTTTTTGAAAAAAGTCCTCTGAAAAACTCTGAAAGAACATGAAAACCGCATTACTGCTACTGGCGCTGCTCCAGTCCGTACAAGACATCTACAATTCCGCGAACACCGACTTTGACGCCGGACGATGGACCGATGCCGCCGCTAAATACGAACAGGTTTTGAAAGAGGACCCTAAGCACATCCCTTCCAGATTCAATCTCGCGGTCTGCTATGCAAAAACTGGAAAAGCAGATGAAGCGATCGCCGCGTACCGAACCTTACTCGACCAAAACGACACCATCTACGAAGTACGCGTTAACCTTGCGCTGTTGCTCGAGCAAAGCGGCAGGCGCGCCGACGCTGGAGAGCAGTTCGAGAAGGCGCTTACCCTTCGTCCCGAAGATGTACAGGCTGAGCTGAATCTCGGGATGTTTTACCTGCGCGGAGACGAAGTCGACAAAGCCTATCCGCATCTAACGCGAGTTGTTGACAAGGGTACTGCTTCGGCTGAACTTTATGTCGCCTTGAGCGAAATCGAGCATGCGCGAAAGAATGAACCGAAGTCGCGGGAATATCTTGAGAAGGCAATCCAGCTCGATCCGAAAAACATCCGACTCGTGCAACAACTCGCCGTCTCTTATTACGAAGAAAATAACTACGCGAAAGCAGCCCCGCTCTTCGAAAAGCTGACCAAAGAACAACCCACCAACGCAGACTATTTTTATCTGCTCGGGAAATCATACGAGCAACTCAAAACGTACCCGCAGGCGCTGGCAGCCCTGCAGCAAGTTCTTCGAATCAAGCCGGACTATTTTGAGGCGTACGCTACGATCAGCGGAATCTTCTATGCTCAGGAAGACTGGGCGCGAGCCGCAGATGCATTGATGCGATTCCTTGAAATCCGGCCGCGCGAGGCGGTAGCGCACTTTATTTTGGCCACTTGTCTGGACAAATTAGGAAACGCCAAGGACGCGGTCGTACAATATAATAAATTTTTGGAACTTGACGACGGCTCAAACGATGCCAGGTCCTTTCAAGCACGCGAGCGGGCCAGGACGCTTGAGCGCCGTTTGAAAAGGTGATACGGTCAGCCGGCAATGCGTAAAATCGATCGGTTCGTATTAGTGCTGGTCGTAGTTACATTGAGTTCCTGTGCCATCCGCATCACACCACTCCAAGGCCAATACGATAAACGCCTCGAACGTCTCCAAAAAGAAAGAGACAAGCTGACTAGAATCACTGACCCGGTCGATCGTACAAAGACCGGTATTGCGATATCGGAAATCCTCCTGAGTTTAGCCAGCGACGCGATAAAAACAGGCGAGCCGGAAATGATCGGCAAGCGCCTGAATGAATACGTCGACACCATTCGAGAGGCGCATCAAACCATGATGAAAACGGGCCGCGATGCGCACAGGAAACCCAAAGGTTTTAAAGATCTCGAAATCGCCTTGCGGCGCCAGATTCGCGTACTCGACGATCTGGCTCACAGCGTGAGTTTCGATCAGCGGGATCCCGTCGAGAAAGCCAAAGTACACGCTTCCGACATCCGGGAAGAACTGCTGAAGGCATTATTCGGAGAACAAAATGCACCGGCTCGCAAAAGTTAGCTTCTTACTGATTGTGGCTGCCTCTGTTGCCATCTCGCTCTTCGCGGCAAAAAAGGAGTACTTCACGGAAGACGAAATCGACCTCATCCGCGACGCTCAGGATTTGACTGCGCGCGTTCCTGCGTATTTCAATCTCGCTGAACGGCGTCTGATTTTTCTCGGCCTCATGGAAAAGAGCGCGCAGCAGATAGAGAAGGAGAAGAAATCAAAAGAGAAGCGCGCGAAGGAAGACAAGAAAAGCGCCGATACTCGGGCTACTGCGAAGAAGGCTCCGCTCGACGACACGTCGTACCTGGATGATTTCACGCCTGCGGAACTCCTTCGCGGGTACATTCAGGCGCTGGAGGAAGTCACGACCAACATCGATGACGCGTACAGCCGAAAACTGGACGTTCGCGACTCTCTCGAAGATTTAGCAAAGTTTGTCGGCGATACCCTGCCGATGCTCGAAAAATTCAAACCAAAGAATGACGTCGAGCGGTTAGCTTTACAAGATGCTGTGGATAAGGCTAAACAAGCGGCCGCCGACACTAAGGAAGCTTTGAGTGTCGTGCCCAAGACGGAGAAGAAGCGAAAGTGAACGAGGGATGTCACCACAAAGACACAGAGATACAAAGGTCTGGTGGCTTGATGTTGAGTATTCATTTTCATTGAGCCCGCCAGGCCTTTGTGTCTCTGTGTCTTTGTGGTGACTACGGCAATCTGGCACCATGGACCATCTGGAAACGATCTTCAAGACAGCGCACCGCGAACTCCGGCCCCGGACTCCGATTCCTGAAATCAAAATTGAGTTTTTTCCTTTCGCGGGCTTGAATCACACTGCCCGGTTGCATGCGAACCGCCTAATCATCCGAGTCAGCGATATCTTCACGGACGCGCCGGAGGAAATATACCGATCGCTGGCGCTGATCCTTCTCGCTAAGCTGTACAGGAAAAAAATCGATCAGTCATATCACCAGACTTATCGGACTTTTATCCTGAGCGACAAAATCCAAGAACGAGCAAGAATCGTGCGCAACGGTCGTTGCCGTCTAGCAACGATCAGAGGGGCTCAAGGCAGGCATGTCGATCTGAATGAAATCTTCGATCGACTCAATGAACAGTACTTTGCCAACGCTCTACTCAAACCACGCCTTTCCTGGTCCGCAAAGAAGACACGATACATCCTCGGCCGGTTCGACATTACCCAAAACACCATCTTCATCAGCCGCTTCTTCGACTCTCCCGAAATCCCAGCTATGGTTACGGAGTATGTGATGTTTCACGAAATGCTACATGTGAAACATCAGTCTCAAGTGCAGGATTCCCGATTGATCGTGCACACGCGGGAGTTCAGATCCGAGGAGAAGCGATTCGTGGATTACCAGCGAGCAAAGGTCTGGTTGAAACGTCTCTGAGAGGCCCCGGGACCCGATTCACAGAAGATGTGGATAAGTCTGTGGAAAAGAGACCAGGCGGACCACATAAGCTCGCGCAAAACCGACGTCTTATAGCACTTTGCACTTTTTTCGGTCACCGCTGAACCTGTTGAAAAGTGCGTAAGAGCCGTTCCGCAGCCCGGACGGCCTGCGGGCCGGACACGCGGCCGCTGACATCGAAGCTGCCTGAATCTCCGACGGCCAAAAGTCCAGAAGCGAGGACCAGCTGGATATCCGGATACATCGCATTCGTGGGAGCCAGATCTGACGGAGAAACCGGCAAGCTGGAGCTGTCGGATATCCCAATCATGCGGCTTAGACGCGCTAGCGTTCTTGCCAGATCGCCTCGGGTGACCGGAGCGGCCGGCTCGAAGGCATGGTTCGGAAGCGGGTCCATAAGCCCAACCGCCACGACCATTTGAATCTCCGATTTAGCCAATGAGTTTTCGATGTCGGTCACGATTCGAGGCGTTTGGCGAAATTCCGTCACCTGTGGGAAATATCGAACGACCAATAACGCAACCTGCTCGCGGGTAGCCTCCTCGGCATCTCGTATTCGGTGAAATACATCGATGTCGCTGCCCCAGCGGCCAAGATCTTCAAGATCATCGGCCTTGGTGCTATCAGCCTCAATCGGCTTTGCCGCAAGAGCGGGAACGAGCGCTTCGGCGGCTTTTCTTTCCGCCCCCGCTTCCTCCGTTCTATTTTGTTTCAGAAGAATATCCGCCAGCCGGGTATGGAGCGCGGGTTCGTTCGGAGCGATCTTAAGAGCCTGACGATAGCGGTCTTCCGCCTCACTGAACCGATTCTCACGTTCGGCCGTCGCAGCACCATTCAGCAGACTATCCATCGCAAGCAACGTTGCTCTCTGGCGTTTCGTATCTAAGTCGGGAAGGCTCACCGGCATGGACAGAAGCTGGCCATACAGGGTAGCGGCCTGCGTATACTCGCCGAGGGCGAAGGCCAGTTCGGCTAAATAGTAAACGGCAATACGATTATTGGGATTTAGCTTGAGGGCGTCCGAAAATCTCGCTCGCGCGGCACCGTTGTCGCCCTTATACAGAGCGAGGTATCCCTCCATTATCCAGGCAGGGTCAAACGTTTTCTCCTTCTGGAGAAGGCTGTCCAGGTCCTTTCGGAGCTTGGCGTCATCGGTCCCGCCGACGAAGCGCTTCCAGAGTTTGTCATAGTTCTTTTGGAGCTTCCGTGGGATCGGTGAAACAGCCGCCGGATTCTCCATTCCCGTGCGCGGCGGCAGCACGAGTGATGATTGAAGGACTAAAGCCAGAAGGACTAGGTTCATATACGTACCGGGCTAACCTGATGGACGACTTCGGATATCAGACGATCCAAACCTTCCCCGGTCACAGCCGACACCAACAATCCCTCTTCTTCAGGCGCGGCCGAGGACAGCAGATCCGCCTTGTTGTACACCGTTAGCATAGGATGATCTCCTGCACCGATCTCTCTAAGGACCTCCAGGACTACCTGCCGTTTCTCCTCGCGTTCGGGATCGGACACATCCACCACATGCAATATAAGGTCCGATTCGACGACCTCTTCGAGAGTAGCTCGGAACGCGGACACCAACTGATGTGGCAATTTCCGAATGAACCCAACG
Organism: Terriglobia bacterium; assembly: GCA_035315305.1. Classification (GTDB taxonomy): domain Bacteria; phylum Acidobacteriota; class Terriglobia; order 20CM-2-55-15; family 20CM-2-55-15; genus 20CM-2-55-15. The sequence continues at coordinate 4,919 of DATFXZ010000700.1, forward strand.
GTATCGGAAATCAGGATTGGGAGGTTCTTACCGAGTTGAATGCGGCGGATCAATGTATCGAGCGTGGAAAACAACCGCCTCGAAACCAGTGTGTCTTCTTTGGAAAGGGCCCGGAATAATGTGGATTTGCCGGCATTTGTATAACCGACAAGGGACACAAGTGGTAATCGATCCTTACGTCGCCGTTCTCTATGTAGCTGCCGATGCTTCCGAATTTGCTCGATGTCGCCTTTGAGAGTACTGATGCGATGCCGGATCTGCCGCCGGTCCATTTCCAGCTTGGTCTCACCAGGACCGCGCGTCCCGATGCCACCGCCAAGTCGCGATAGATATTCGCGATAACCGGCCAATCGTGTCAGCCGGTATTCGAGTTGCGCAAGCTCGACCTGCAGCTTGCCTTCTTTGGTTCGCGCTCGACGCGCGAAAATGTCGAGGATAAGTCCGGTACGATCGACGACTTTAGTTTCGAGGATTTCCTCCAGGTTCTTCGCCTGGCTCGGCGATAGTTCATCATCGAAGATGACGACGTCAACGCCCTCGAGAAGCACTTCATCGCGTAATTCTTCGACTTTGCCCTTTCCAATAAATGTCGCGGGGTCCGGACGATCGCGTCGCTGGATGACTTCGTCTATTATCCGTGCGCCGGCCGAAGTGGCAAGCTCCCGCAATTCGTCGAGAGCGTGGTTACCAACCAGAATTGCGTTTTCCATTCGCGCGGCGGTAGGCGCCGGCTTTAGCCGGCACCCGTCGGCTAAAAGCCGACGCCTACAGTCCCCCTTCCCGTTACGATCGTTCGGTCGCCGCCGTCTGAGGCACCGGAGGCGGTGGCGGCGGAGCCGACGCCATCTTCGCCGTGGTGACCGTTGAAATCGCGTGCTTGAAAATGAGTTGTTCTTGATTGTTCGCCTCAAGAATGACCGAATATTTGTCGAACCCTTTGATCTTTCCGATCAATTTTACACCGCTGATGAGGAAAACGGTGACTGGCGCCTTATCTCGGCGCACAGTGTTGAGGTAAACATCTTGAATGTTTTGGGAAGGCGTTTTGTTTTCCATAGGAACTCCCTAAAAAGTTACGAGCGGTTTTAGAAATTGATGGACCTTGTTCTTAATCTCCTCGTTGTCTCCAGGCCCATCAAACCAAGTGACCTCAGGTTGTTTGCGGAACCAAGTCATTTGACGCTTTGCATAGCGTCTGGTGTCTCGCTGGATTATACGAATCGTTTCGTCCGGTGGGATACAGGAATCGATGTTCGTTATCACATGGCGGTATCCTATCGCTTCAAAAGGCTTCGCACTGGGCGGAATTCCATTAGCGAGCAAATCTCGGACTTCCTCGACAAGACCTGCCTGAAACATTCTGTTGACACGCTCGTTGATTCGTTTATACAGCTCGTCTCTAGGCGGGTTTAAACCGATCGCATGGACCTCGAAGCCGGTTATCGGCCGCCGCGGCATTTCATCCAGATGCTGGGATAACGGTATTCCAGTCTGTAGCCTGACTTCGAGCGCGCGGATGACCTTGGGTTTGTCATTCTCGGCAATGCGAATGGCGGCTACACGGTCGAGCCGTTTCAATACGCTGTGAAGATATTTGCGTCCTTTCCGTTCAGCCGTCATCTCCAATCGGTTTCTCCAGTAAACGGACCGAGCAGGGCCATCGAAAAGCCCCTCCGTCAGGGCCCGTAAATACAATCCGGTTCCCCCAACGAGAATCGGCAACTTGCGACGATTCCGAATTTCTTCAAGCACCAGACGCGCCTCCTTCTGATAATCGCCCGCCGTGAAGATTTCGGTTGGTTCACGAATATCGATCATATGATGAGGCACGCGTTGCCGGTCCTCGATCGAAGGCTTGGCTGCGCCGATGTTCAGGTGCCGAAAAATTTGAACGGAGTCGTAATTGATAATCTCACCGGAGAGGGATCCCGCAAGGTAAAGCCCCAGCTCGGACTTGCCGCTCGCAGTCGGACCAACAATCGCAATGAGGGGGTACATACGTGGTTGTGAGTTATGAGTTATCAGTTATGAGTTTTCGGTTTACTCAGAACTCATAACTCAAAACTCAGACTCATAATTCAATACAGTTTCTTCAACTCAATGCCCTTGTAGTATTTCCTCAGAATTTGATCATATGTCGCGCCGTCCAACGCCATGCCATAAGCGCCAACCTGGCACATACCGACGCCATGACCCCAGCCGCGACCGTAGAACGTCATGCCAAGCACTTCGCCTTGCGCGTTCCGTTCGATATCGAAGGAGAAGAGACTGTCTCGCAGACCCAGCAGCGTACGCAGGCGCAGAGCACGAACAGTGGCGCGTCCGTTCGATCCCACAATCTCAGTGCTCAGTGGCCGCTCCGAGGGTCCGCGGCCAATGACACGCATGTTCTGAACGCCACCGATGTTCAGTGGCCTGAAGGCAGTATCGAGCTCCTGGCGCGTCTTATGCACCTGCCACAACGCAACTCGGGAGTAACGATCGGCCGCAGGATTGGCAAAATTGATCCGATAAACCAACATCTGAATCGTGTCGAGGACTGCACGAAAATCCAACAACTCACCGCCAATCCACGACCCCTGTCGCATTGGAAGCCGCTCATCGCCTACTCGCTGGTAAATCGGTGCATCGGGACCCAATCGAAATTCCTTCGGCTGATTGTTGACGGTAATCTTCATTACTTTTCCATCCCATGACGTCAGGACACCTTGTTGCCATTCGAAGGCGTTCTTTTTGTCAATGAGCCGAAAAAGAACTTCCTTTAGTGGAATGTTGCCTGATGGCGGCAAGATACCTTGTTCCGTGAGGAACGACGTGTCCGATGCTGTCAAAACCGTCGGATAAAACGATTGGCGGATGAATGGACTTAAAGAGGCCGTATCCATGGACTGCGGTTCGCCTTGGCCAGGCAGGCCCATGAAACGCCGCGCCTGTGTGAAGTTCGAAACACCCGCCACTGCGAGTACGGCATCCTTCCAATCGGGAAAAGCACGCGATGTAGTGAACGCGGTCGGCTCGGGATGCTTATATTCGCAGATCGTCGATACAAGATACGGGACCTTGTCTTCGAAGATGTTTTCGGCGTCCTCCGTTCGTCCTCCGCATGTCGAACTGTACAACGCGTTGATCGGAAGATCGTTGTACGCAGCAATCATTCCGCGTGTATCTGTCACGGCCTGGGTCGACAAGGGATTTTCGGTCCCCTGACCCTGATACACCTGGCACGTGTCACTTGCACAAATGTCATAACCCTCGTTCTTGTATTGCCCGAGGTTGCGAACAATGTACGTACGGGCAGCGACAGCCTGCGCCTTAAGCGCTTCGATCTCGCCAAACGTCACCGGATTCAATTCGTTGGGTACGACGCCAAACAAATATTCTTCAAGCGGAAGCTCGTTCACTACTGTTAATGTGTTTCGGGAGTTTACGAATACCTCGATTTTTCCACGATAGCTTCGATTATCGAACTCGATGGGTACGCCGGCATCGATCTGAACTTTTGCGCCTTTCGGCAGAGCAATGAGCCTGCCGCCATCCAATTCGATAAGCGTGCGGTACTGAAGATTCGCGCTTGTAACGGCGGCCGTCGCGGCCGGATCAAGCGCCAGAACAGGCGTGAACTTTGCCGTTCGTGTTCGGTTCTGTTGGATCGTAAAAGCTGTGGAGGCGCGCAGCGTGACCGTTGGAGCGGTCTGCGTAAGGCCAATTCTTACTATAGGTACTGTCTGCGACCGCACCGGACGCTCATAGAGCGCCCCTGCAGTCAGAAGTAACGCGACAACGAGGCGTTTCCGCATCACCTAATGTTATACAAAAACGTGAATTGAAGATCGAGATGATCGCCATCAAAGCCGGCAGGCAACCGGGGAAAGGGATTCGATAAAGTAATCGACGCGAAAGCGGCGCGGTCTAGCGGCTCCGTACCCGAGTTCCCAACGATACGGGCATTTTCGATGTTTCCATTGTGTGTGATCGTGAAAATGATCACGACTTTACCTTTCTTTCCGAAGCGCGCAATTTCCGGAATATTGGCGTACCAGTTGTAGCGAACACGATTGACCACCTGGTTCATATAAGGACCAAAGTCATAACCCTTGGTGTCGGAAAGAATTTTCGGGTCTTCCGTCGAGAAATCTGGATCGGCTTGACCATTCGGCAATCCTGTCCGCGGCCCCTGTACTGAAGGTCGCCGGCGTCCTTCCTCAATCTGCTGCCTAATGATGCGGTCTGCATCATCAAGAAGGTTTGGCGATCTCAGCGCATCCGGATTGGTGTTCCTTGCCAATTGAGGCGGTCTATTCTCCGACTGCTGAGGTTGCGGTTGCTGTTTTGGCGGCTCCGGCGTCGATTGTTCTGGCTGGGACCCGGCTCTCGCCTGTTCCGTCGTATCCCCGCGCGATGCTTTTGGCTGCGCGTCCGGTCGCGCCCCTTCCTTGAGAACGTCGTCTGGACCGATCACCGGCGGTGGCGGTTGTGGCTTTGGCGGAGGGGGAGGCGGCGGTGGTTGAGGCGGCTGATTTTCCGGCCGTGGAGCTGGCGGTTGAACCAATGGCTTGTTTTCAGGTGGCGGCGATGGTGGTTTCGAGCGTAGCGCATTCGGCGGAGCAATTAATTCGGTTACCTGCTGTTTACTTAGATCGTACTCCTGACTCATGACCTTGATAATTCGTTTAGGGGTAGACGTCAGGATTTCCGGATTCAAGGCAAGAAAAACAAGGAGTAAAGCATGTATGACGATCGAGATCAGCAGAGTCTTCGTCCGACGCGGCTGAAGCTCGAGCTCCTCATCTCTCTTGAACAGCATTTTGCTCACCGTAGCACAAGTCGTTCTGTGATCGCACCGTTAATGCGCATCGCCAAATCCAAGGCCCGAAGGCCGTCTTCGCCGCCCACGAGGGGCGTACGACGGTTCTCTACACACTTTGTAAAAGCAGCCAATTGAAGCTTCAGAGGCTCTTCTTTAGGAGGCTCCAACTTCCGTTCTGTGACATTCCCCATGCGCAACGAAACCATGGTTCCGGTCTGGGCCGCATAGTCCACTGAGATGTAGTCATGCGGTTGAAAAAACCGAAGCTTCCGTGTCTTTTCGAAACTAACGCGGCTTGCTGTGAAGTTTGCAACGCATCCGTCTTCAAATTCGACACGAGCATTGGCGATATCGGGTTTTTGCGATAACACCGGAATGCCGACGGCACGAACCTCACGGACAGGAGACCGAACTAAGCTCAGGACGATGTCGATATCGTGAATCATCAGATCGAGTACAACGTCGATGTCCAGACTTCGTGGAGAGAATGCAGCAAGGCGGTGAATCTCGAAAAATTGTGGCTTCGTTGCAAGTTCCCGCGCAGCTGCAACCACTGGATTAAAGCGTTCCACGTGGCCGACCTGAAGTACACGCTTGTTGAGCGTCGCAGCATCAATCAGAGTGCGAGCTTGTTCGGCTGATGAGGCGATCGGCTTCTCAACAAGTACATCGATGCCGTGCTCCAGAAGATCCGCGCCGAGCCAAGCATG
>DATFXZ010000701.1:0-2541 GCA_035315305.1 Terriglobia bacterium
CAGGAAAGCACGTTTCAAATCGCGTCGGACCGTCCAGCGGCGAGACGATCGCAAGGATGCAGCGCGCGATGGCCGCACATCAGGCCGGCGATCTGTCGGAAGCCGAGACACTTTACAAACTCGTCCTAACCGTTGACGAAAAACACTTCGTCGCCTTGCTAATGCTAGGAATTCTCAACGGGCAGCTCGGCAACTATGAGGAAGCCGAGCGGCTGCTTCGCAGCGCTGCGCGAAATCAGCCGAATGATGCCGGCTGCCATTTTAATCACGGCAATGCGCTTGCCGCGCTTCAGCGTTATGACGATGCGCTTGGCGCTTTCGACCGTGCACTTACACTAAATCCTGGATTCGCTGAGGCTCGGCTTAATCGCGGCGCCATCCTTCTGAAATGCCGACGCTTTGAAGAAGCAGTCGCCAATTACGACGCGGCGTTGAGGGTCAATCGCAATCTTGCGGATGCCCACTGCAACCGCGGCATCGCCCTGGAAGAGCTAATGCGGCACCAAGAGGCACTTGCAAGCTACGATGCCGCCTTGGCCATCAGTGCGAGCAACGCTGAATACTACGCAAACCGGTCAAATGTCCTGCACAAGCTGAGACGTTTTGATGAAGCCCTTGCGAGCATCGAGAAGGCACTGTCGCTTGCTCCCGACAACGCCGAATTTTACTACAACCGCGGCAACGTTCTTTTTGCGCTGAAGCACTACAGGGCGGCGTTTGCCGACTACCACGAGGCATTCCGCATCAACCCAGATCTCGAATATGTTGAGGGAAACCGTTTCTATACGAAAATGCTGATGTGTGACTGGAACAATTTCGATACGGAGAGCTCCCGCCTCGTCGCGGGAGTGGCCGCTGGCAAGATGGTGATGCGACCGTTCGCATTCCTGTGCCTTAACTCGTCGCCGTTCAATCAAATGAAGTGCGCGGAGGTTTTCGCGAGAAATGAGTTTCCTAAGGTCAGGCCACTATGGAATGGCAAAAAATACCGGCACGACCGGATTCGGCTCGCTTATCTGTCGGCGGATTTCCGTGACCATCCAGTGGCGTACCTGCTCGCAGGGGTATTCGAGTCTCACGACCGGAAGCAATTTGAGACAACTGCATTGTCATTCGGCGCAGACGACAGAAGTTCTATGCGGGCACGATTGGAAGGTGCCTTCGAACGATTTATCGACGTTCGCGAACAGAGCGACGCCGCCGTGGCGAAGTTGCTTTCGGACAACGAGGTCGATATCGCCGTGGATTTGATGGGTCCGACAAAAAATGCGCGCCCAGCCATTCTGTCGAATCGTCCAGCTCCCATCCAAGTCAATTACCTGGGATACGCCGGTAGCAGCGGTTCGGACTATATCGACTACATTCTTGCCGACCGGATCGTCATTCCGGAAGACGAGCAGGTCTTTTTCAGTGAAAACGTGATCTATCTGCCCGATACATTCATGGGCGCCGACCAAACGCGCAAAATTGCCGACCGAATTCCAATGCGTGCGGACGAAGGCCTACCAGAAAGGGGCTTTGTGTTTTGTTCGTTCAACAATAGTTACAAGATTACGCCGCCGATGTTCGACGTGTGGATGAGGTTGCTCTGCGCGGTGGAAGGCAGCGTATTGTGGCTCTCGGGGAGCAATGATGATGCCGTGCGGCAACTGCGGCGAGAAGCGGAGGCACGCAATGTCCAGGGTGACCGGCTGATCTTCACGCGCCGCGTGGAGCGCAATGAAGATCACCTCGCCCGTTACCAACTGGCTGACCTCTTTCTCGACACGCTGCCATTCGGCGCCCATTCGACAGCGAGTGATTCACTCTGGTCCGGTACTCCGATACTGACCTGCACGGGGTCGACCTTCTCAGGTCGTGTGTCGGCGAGTCTGTTGACGGCGCTAGGATTGAGCGAACTCATTACAGAGGGGCTACCGGCCTACGAGGACCTAGCGATGACACTTGCATTCGATTCGCAGCGTCTCGCATCGGTACGTGCGAAGCTGATCGCGAACCGTGCTGTATTTCCGCTTTTCGATACCAAACGTTTCACCCGCCACCTCGAGACTGCCTATACGGCGATGTGGGAGCGGTACCAGCGTGGCGAGCCGCCCTCCACGATTAGCGTGGCGCCCATGGCTGGGTGATTGGTAATAGGTAGGGTCTTTGCCAACTCACTTACAGAAGAACTGGCAGGATGGTGGGGGCCTCGGCACGGAACCGCGCGGCGCGAACCCGATTGGGCGGAATCACGGTCCACCGGCTCCTAAGACCCCCAGTTAGCCGTCGCTTCGTTGCTATCATGGACCGGAGGCCTTATACGGTCGGCATCTGTTCAGACCAGTTTTCGACCATGCCCGCACGGATCTACAAACCCTCCAAGACTGCAATGCAGTCAGGCTTTGCCAATACCAAGGCCTGGGTGCTCGATTTTGAACCCGAAGCACCGCGGCAGGTCGAGCCGCTGATGGGCTGGACCTCGTCCGGCGACATGCGCCAGCAACTGCGCCTGCACTTCGACAGCAAGGAAGCGGCGATTGCCTATTGCGAGCGCCGGGG
>DATFXZ010000702.1:0-8662 GCA_035315305.1 Terriglobia bacterium
GTTGGGTTCCACGTGGAACATCAGAGGTTGGCACGCATGGGAAAGGTTATCGCTATCGCCAATCAAAAAGGCGGGGTTGGAAAGACCACGACCGCCATCAATCTCGCTGCCTCGGTCGCCGCGGCGGATATGCGCACCCTCCTGATCGACTTAGACCCACAATCGAATGCAGGTTCTGGACTTGGGCTTCGAAAGGGATCGTACTCCAGGTCCACCTACCACGTGCTGGTTCAGGGGGAGCCCCTCGCGGCGGTGCTCCAACCAACAGAACTGGAAGCCATGTTCGTTGCCCCCGCAAGCCGTGAACTGGTCGGGGCAACAATGGAGCTCGCACAAGAACCAGAGCGCGATCAGCGGCTTAAGTTGGCAATGGCCTCGGTTCTAGAGGATTACGACTATATCTTTATCGATTGTCCGCCATCGTTAGACATTCTGACCGTCAATGCGCTTATCGCCGCCAATAGTGTATTGATTCCGATCCAGTGCGAATACTTCGCCCTCGAGGGAGTGTCCGAGTTGATGGAAACAGTCCGCCAGATCCGGCGTTTGCGAAATCCAGAACTCGAGATCGAAGGTGTGCTTTTGACCATGTTCGATGAGCGAACGAACCTCTCGCATCAGGTCATGCAGGATTTGAAGGAGTTCTTCGGAAATCAGGTATTCGCAACCATCATCCCCCGCAACATTCGACTCGGCGAAGCTCCGAGCCACGGCCGGCCGATTCTGCTCTACGACATCAAATCTAAAGGAGCTGAAAGCTACATCCGACTCGCAAAGGAGATCATACATGGCACAGAGAAAGGCGTTGGGGCGCGGATTGAACGCTCTGTTGGGCACGCCGGATCTTGAAACCGATCAGTTAAGGGAAATTGACACCGATCGCATCATTCCAAACTCTCATCAGCCCCGAAAAAATTTCGACGAAGACGCTCTCAATGAATTGGCTAATTCCATTCGAGAGCATGGAATCGTGCAGCCGATCGTTGTGCGTCCTTTGGAGGATGGCTTTTTTCAGCTTATTGCAGGGGAGCGTCGCTGGCGCGCTTCCCAACGAGCCGGACTCGCGCGCTTGCCGGCCGTCATAAGGGACGCAGGCGAAGATTCAGCTCTTGAATTGGCATTGATAGAGAATCTCCAGCGCGAAGATTTGAATCCGATGGAAGAAGCGCAGGCATATGAGAGATTAATTACTGATTTCGGATTGACTCAAGAAGAAGTGGCTCGCCGTGTGGGAAAAAACCGGGCAACGATTGCCAACATGCTGCGCCTCCTCCGATTGCCTCCCGAAGTTCAGCAATGGTTGCGCGAGAACAGGCTTACTACAGGACACGCGAAAGCGCTCTTGTCTCTGTCTGACCTCGATGCGATACTCGACTCCGCCAAGAAGATCATTCAGGGAAATTACTCTGTTCGTCAGGCAGAGACCTTGGTTGCGCGGTATGCGAACAATTCCCTCAAAGATGATCCGGCAGGTGGCCGCGGTGCCGTCGATCCGAATGTGAAGGCCGCCATTCACGCTCTCGAACAAGCGCTCGGAACCAAAGTCACCGTCCAAGAGAGCGGAGGCAAAGGAAAGATTGAACTTCATTTCTTTTCGTTTGAAGAAATGAACCGGCTCTATGAGGGCTTGTTGCGGGCGAAGTTCTAATCGATCAAGCTCTCGTTTCCGTGCCCGCTAAAAAGGGAGCTTCAGTATATGAAATTTCGTCTGAAACAATCTGATCACGTATCTGGGTTTCTCGACAAAGGAACAAACGTGACCGGCGAACTCGAATTCGCCGGCACGCTTCGCATCGATGGTAATTTTCAGGGATCCATTTCCACGGCCGACAATCTAATTATCGGCGAGCATGCCGTCGTGCATGCGGACATCAAGGTTGGCGAAATCGAAATCCACGGTCAGTTCTTCGGTACGATCGACGCCAAGACCCGCGTTGAAGTTTTCCCCAGCGGCCGGGTACGTGGCGACATTCACACTCCTACGCTATGTACAAATCCTGGCGCTCTGCTCGATGGAGGAATACGCATGGCCGATGAGCGCTCTGATGAATCCGTCACTCCAATAGATACTGTTTCCGAAAAGGCAGATACTCGACAAGAAAGGCATTGATGAGGCTGACTGAGTTCGCCAAGTCCGCGGGTTGAGCGGGTAAGCTCGGCCCGGGGGACCTGGACCTCGCATTGAAGACATTGCCTCGGCAAAACGTGCCCGGGGTGCTCGTCGGATTTGAAAACTCCGATGACGCGGGCGTCTTTCAGCTCACAACTGATATTTCAGTAGTTCAGACTGTCGATTATTTTCCGCCCATTGTGGACGATCCCTACACCTATGGACAGATTGCTGCCGCGAATGCCGTCAGCGACATCTATGCAATGGGTGGGCAGCCAAAGACGGCTCTTTCAATTGTTGGGTTCCCGACAAAAGGTCTGGACTTTAGCGTTCTCGGAACGATTATGCGCGGCGGCCTGGAGAAATTGGGCGAGGCCGGCGTCGCCCTATTGGGCGGTCACTCCGTGCGCGATGATGAGATCAAGTTTGGATACGCTGTCACCGGCATTATCGAAAGACAGCATATCAAACAAAATAGTGGCGCTCGCGTTGGCGATCGGGTCGTACTCACAAAACCACTCGGTACCGGACTAATTACAACGGCGATTAAACGCGGCAAGGCCTCAATCGAACACATCAATGCAGCAGTCGCTGCGATGGTTCAACTCAATCGTCGCGCGGCCGAGATAGCTCTCGAGTTCCGAGTCCACGCGATGACGGATATCACGGGCTTCGGACTCTTGGGTCACGCCAGTGAAGTCGCGCGCGCCAGTCGCTTATCGATTCAGATCAATCACGCAAAATTGCCACTTCTGCCAGGCACCCTTGCATACAGTCAGCAGGGCTTTTGCGCTGGTGGACTCACGAGCAACGAACAGTTTTTCGGGCCGAACGTCTTCATTACCGATTCCGTCCCACCAGACGTGCGAAACGTATTGTTTGATCCGCAGACATCCGGCGGGCTCCTCATTTTTTGTGGACCGCAAGACGTCGATCCGCTTGTGCACAAGTTGCAGTCGGAAAGAATCACCGCTGTTGAAATCGGGTTCACTTCCGACCCAACGGACCACCTGTTGACAGTCGAGTGAGCGGGTGTTATTTTTCCTTGTTTTGTCATACTCGCGGGGACTACCGCGTCGCACTCCAAAGAGAAAAACTCGAATGCCCAAAATGGAACAATGTCCGTAGCTGCAAATCGGTACGCAACTGCGTTGATCGATGTGCTTCATCCCGCTGGTAAAGCCGAGGCTGGTTTGCAGCAGTTGCAGAGCTTTGCTTCACTCTTGAATGAGCAACCAGATGGCCGGAGATTTTTGGAGAATCCAGCCATAGCGAGCGACCGACGAGTGCGTGTTCTGAAGGAAATCGGTGCGGCATTGGGTTTCGACCGTCGGGTAGCGAATTTCATCAACATTCTCGCCGGAAGGAATCGGCTGCCGATTTTGGAAGAAATCATTGGCGAATATCGCCGGTTAATGGACGAGCGATTGGGCATCGTTCGGGCGCGAGTGACCGCAGCGCGGCCATTGGATTCTGAGCAACAGAAAGAATTAGCAGGCACTCTGCACCAGATAACCGGTAAAGAGGTTCGAATGGAATTAGCGATAGATCCATCGTTGATCGGTGGCCTCGTCGCTCAAGTAGGAAGTACGATTTATGACGGTTCGGTTCTTCAGCAATTACAGGCATTTAAACACCGGCTCGTGGGGGACTGATTTGAATGGAAATTAAAGCCGACGAAATTACAAAAATTATTCGCGAGGAAATTGAAGAATATCGCGCGGGCGTCGAGATTAGCGAAATCGGGAGCGTGATTTCGGTTGGTGACGGTATTGCCCGCGTCTATGGTCTGGAAAAAGCGATGGCCGGCGAGCTTCTTGAATTCCCGCACGGAGTGATGGGACTCGCGTTGAATCTCGAGGAAACACAAGTTGGTGTGGTTTTGCTCGGCGAATACACAGAAATTCGCGAAGGCGACCAGGTGAAGCGCACGCGCCGAATTATGGAAGTTCCGGTTGGTGATGCACTGGTAGGACGCGTTGTGAATGCCCTGGCCCAACCGATTGATGGGAAGGGCCCGATATCAACGACCCACCGGGCACCAATTGAAAGGTTGGCCCCCGGAGTTGTTGATCGTCAGCCTGTGAAAGAGCCCTTGCAAACCGGAATCAAGGCGATCGATTCGATGATTCCAATAGGGCGCGGTCAGCGCGAATTGATCATCGGGGACCGACAAACCGGTAAGACGGCGGTCGCGATCGACACCATCATTAATCAAAAGGGACAAAACGTCATCTGCGTGTACGTCGCCATCGGACAGAAACGTTCCACGGTTGCGCAGGTGGTCAAGAGCTTGGAGGAACACGGCGCATTGGACTACACCATCGTGGTCTCTGCGTCGGCAAGCGATCCGGCGCCCATGCAATATCTCGCTCCATATGCCGGGTGTTCGATTGGTGAGTACTTCCGTGATACGAAACGGCACGCGCTGTGTGTCTATGACGATCTCTCCAAGCATGCCGCGGCTTACCGCGAGATTTCCCTGCTGCTTCGTCGGCCGCCGGGTCGGGAAGCGTATCCAGGCGACGTGTTCTATCTGCACTCGCGCTTGCTGGAGCGCGCAGCAAAACTTAACGATGAAAAAGGTGCTGGTTCGTTAACGGCGTTGCCGATCATTGAAACTCAAGCGGGTGACGTTTCCGCGTACATCCCGACGAATGTGATCTCTATTACTGATGGTCAGATTTATCTCGAATCCGATCTTTTCAATTCCGGTGTGCGCCCCGCCGTGAATACGGGCCTTTCCGTCTCGCGTGTCGGCGGCAATGCTCAGATTAAAGCCATGCGGCAGGTTGCTGGATCGTTGCGACTCGACATGGCGCAGTTCCGTGATCTTGCAGCCTTCGCGCAGTTTGGTTCCGACTTGGATAAGGCTACTTTAGCGCAGTTGAATCGCGGGCAACGGCTGACAGAAGTTCTGAAACAAGATCAGTACGTCCCGCTCCCCGTGGAAAAACAGATCGCCATCATTTTTGCCGGTACGAATGGTCTGCTCGACGATCTTGAAGTTGCGGAAATCAGGGCCTTCGAACAATCGCTATATCGTTTCCTTGAGTCCACTCAGCCGGCATTACTGCCGAAAATTCGCGAGCGTAAGGCCATCGATGACGAGATTAGAGGCGAACTGCAAAGGGCGATCAAAGAAGCGAAAGAGCGATTCAAGCTTGAGCGGGGCCGCGCAGCCTAGGTATGCCAAATCTGTTGGACATTCGCCGGCGCATCCGTTCCGTCAAAAATACACAGCAGCTCACCAAAGCAATGAAGACGGTTTCCGCTGCCAAGCTTCGGCGTGCGCAGGACCGTGTCTTCAGCGCACGGCCATATGCCGACCAGTTGAAGCGCGTTCTCGGAAACCTCACGGTTCGCATCGAGAACGTTTCTCATCCGCTGCTCGAAGTTCGGCCGGAAGAACGGATACTCCTGGTCGTTGTAACAGCGGATCGCGGTTTATGCGGCGCTTTTAATGCAAATATTCTTCGCGCGGCTACCGCGTTCCTTCGCGATCACCTTGCGCAGAAGGTAACGCTAGCGACGGTAGGCAAGAAGGGCCGTGACTTCTTTCGGCGGCGCGGCATCCCCATTCGAGCTGAATTCGTGAATATTTTTTCAAAGCTCGATTACGGTCACGCGAGAGATATCTCAGAAACGATTATTCAGTTGTACTCACAGGCTGAAATCGATGCCGTTTACATTGTGTACAACGAATTCAAATCCGTTATTCAGCAGAGAATCGTTGTCGAAAAAGTTTTGCCGTTGAGCCGTGTTGACCTGCAACCAGCAGCAGCCCAGCTCGACTACATTTTCGAGCAGCCACCACAAGAAATTTTTAATCGGCTTCTTCCTCGTTACGTTGAAGTGCAGATTTATCGTGCGTTATTAGAATCGGCGGCCGCCGAGCATGGCGCACGGATGGCTTCCATGGACACGGCGACGAGGAACGCCGGTGAAATGATTGATATGCTGACCCTCAATATGAATCGCATTCGACAAGCCGCGATCACAAAAGAGATTATTGAGGTTGTTAGCGGAGCGGGAGCTTTCTAGGAATGGCAATGAACATTGGACGCGTTTCACAGGTTATCGGTCCGGCAGTAGACGTCGAGTTTGAGGAAGGTAAACAACCGCCGATTTACCAGGCGTTGCATATCACGAGCGAAGGCTTCGACGTGCCGACGGAAATCGACGTTATCGTTGAAGTGCAGCAGCACCTAGGTGAAGGCAGGGTGCGTACTGTTGCCTTACAGCCGACAGAGGGTATGGTGCGCGGGATGCCGGCACGGGATACTGGAGGCCCGGTTTCTGTCCCTGTGGGAAAGTCCACACTCGGCCGCGTCATTAATGTGATTGGCAAGCCGGTCGACAAGCTTGGACCCATTAAATCCACGCGTGAAGATCCGATTCACAAATCGGCTCCTGCCCTCGTTGAACAGAACACGAACCTGGAGATGTTCGAGACAGGGATCAAAGTCGTCGACCTCATTGAACCTTATCTCAAGGGCGGAAAGATCGGATTGTTCGGCGGCGCAGGCGTCGGAAAAACCGTAATCATCCAAGAACTGATCAACAACATCGCAACCAAACACGGTGGTATTTCCGTGTTCGCGGGAGTCGGCGAGCGAACGCGTGAGGGAAACGATTTATGGCTTGAGATGAAAGAGTCGGGTGTTATCGACAAGACCGCCTTGATCTACGGCCAAATGACGGAGCCGCCCGGAGCCAGACTCCGCGTGGCCTTGACGGCCCTTGCAGTAGCCGAATATTTCCGCGATGACGGACAGGATGTGCTGCTCTTCATCGATAACATCTTTCGTTTCACGCAAGCAGGTTCAGAAGTATCAGCCTTGTTAGGCCGTATGCCGTCGGCAGTAGGTTACCAGCCCACTCTTGCAACGGAAATGGGGGAACTGCAGGAACGCATCACTTCGACAACAAGAGGTTCGATCACTTCTGTGCAGGCAATCTACGTTCCTGCCGATGACTACACAGATCCCGCTCCAGCGACCACTTTCGCGCACCTCGACGCCACGACAAACCTTTCACGCCAGATCGTGGAACTTGGTATCTATCCCGCAGTCGACCCTCTGGCCTCAAGCTCGCGCATACTTGACCCGCGCATTGTGGGGCCGGAGCACTACAACGTGGCCCGCTCCGTAAAAGCAGTTTTGCAGAAATATAAAGATCTCCAGGACATCATTGCAATCCTGGGCATCGACGAATTGTCCGAAGACGATAAGTTAACCGTCGCGCGGGCACGAAAGATCCAGCGGTTCCTGTCGCAACCGTTTTTTGTGGCGCAGCAGTTCACCGGTCGCGAAGGTAAGTATGTCAAGATTGCCGACACCATTAAGGGTTTCAAAGAAATCGTTGAGGGAAAGCACGACGATATCCCCGAGCAAGCGTTCTACATGGTCGGTACAATCGACGAGGCACTCGAACAAGCCGAAAAAATGGCAACGGCTCAGTAATGGCGGAAGGAAAAATCGATCTCACGGTCGTTACTCCGGAACGCTCTATCGTTCACGAGCAAGTGGACGAGCTGCAGATTCCGGGCGCTGCAGGTTACTTTGGAGTTCTGCCTGGGCACGCTCCTCTTTTTTCGGAGTTGAAAATTGGAGAGGTCGCTTACCGTCAAAGCGATCGATGGTTTTTTCTTTCTGTCGCTTGGGGATTTGTGGAAGTGCAATCCGATCACGTCCGAATCCTCGCGGAGACCGCAGAACGTGCGCATGAAATCGACGTTGATCGAGCCACCAGGGCTAAACAGCGCGCCGAACAACGTATTGCCAAAGGCGGAACAGACATCGATTACGCTCGAGCGCTGGTTGCATTGGAGCGTGCGCTGATACGGATACAAGTATCCACCAAGGCACGTCACCGCATCCCTACTTAATCTTCGCGCAGATTCCCAGTCCGCGGCTCGAAAACTCTGGCGGATGACCACTCACAAATAGGCCGTTCCGGCCGAACGCACCGACGGTTACCCATCGATTCATACTTGCTCGATTTCTGCACCACGTGTGTTTTTTCTGCAGCAGTTGCTCCTTTGTCCCCGCATAGTGAAGAAACAGCATGAGCGTGATTTCCACGGCTGAAGCCAGCTCCAGGCCACGCGACTTCAAACTACTGGCGTAGTCGAGTGGCTGGGATAGAGAGTCGAGTAAGACATTTTTATACAGGCAGTGCCAGCCCGGATCACAATCTTCCTGTGCAAAGGGTTCATCCAGATACCATGGATGATCAAAAAAAGAAGGCTGCCGAGACGGATCTGTACCCAGTAACCGTCGTAGATTCAAAATGTTAAGCCCGCTGTTGGCTTTCGGGGTTGGGAACACAAAGACGTCTCCCGGCCGCTCAACGACGGCCGTAGTCGCCAGCTCGATTTTCTCTTCACCCGCGAATCGGGAAGGTATGCCCAATATGCCGAAGCGGCGTTCTACTTCGTCTGAGGTTAAGGAAATCATTTATGACAAATTTCTAATTGATATGATAGTTTCGTGAACAGTAGGGAATGTTCCTTACGCGACTGCTCCACGAAGCTGCAACACGCCCGTT
>DATFXZ010000703.1:0-5770 GCA_035315305.1 Terriglobia bacterium
TATCTGGCTCTTTATAACGAGAAAGATCCGGCTAAGAAGGCTGAATTGGGTGAGAAATTCATCACGGAATTCAAGGAGTCCGAGTTTCTGCCGAACGCGCACACGATGATCATCGGCTCCTATGTGAATGCGAAGAACTGGCCGAAAGTCATCGAGGCTGGGGACCGTGCAGCGGCGCTTCCAAATGCAGACAATAAGCTGAAAGCCTATGCCTACGCCAACGCAATGATTGCGTCCCAAAACACCAATAACATTGATAAGGTCATCACGTACGGCGAGAAGGTCCTGGCTATCACCCCAGATGATCTCAACACGATGATCACGCTTTCAGCGGTAATCCCGGCGAAGCTACCCGCGGATGCAGCTGGTAAAACCGCAGCTCTGGACAAAGCCAGCGATCTGGCCACGAAAGCACTGGCCGGCGTTCAGAAACTCGCGGCGTCGGCAGGGGCGGCTGAGAAACCTCAATTGGTGCAGATCGAAGGCAACTTGCACTCAACGCTCGGCCTCATTGCTTACAATCGCCCTGACTATATGAAATCCATCCAGGAATACGAGTTGGCGATTCAGAGGACGCCTAAGGACGACGTCGCGCATTTTTACCTCGGATTGGATTACCAGGCATTGGCCGCGCAGGCGTCGCGTGATTATCAGGCTGCTGTGAACGCGGAAAATGCTGCGAAAGCCGCAAGAGCGGAGCAACCGGCAATCGATGAGCTAGCCGCAAAACGCGAGGGTCTCGCAGAGGACGTCCGAAAAGCTCGGGATAAGGCCATTGAGGAGTTTGCCATCGCGACGGCGATCGGCGGTCAAGTGGGCGCGCAAGCCAAGGATGCTCTTACGAAGCTCTGGACTGCGAAAAATGAGAACACGAACGGACTGGAAGAATTCATCGCTCAGAAGAAACAATAATTCTGTAATTATTCTTTTCGAAAATAGCGGCGCTCTCGAGCGCCGCTATTTTTTTGCCGCCTCTGAATTGATGATGGGTATTACAGGAAACTTTTGAGCGAAACGGATTCCAGCGCGGTCGAGCTCTTCTTTGGCTCGGAGCCGCCACTCGCGCAGTACGTCCGCGTTTTTGAAAGGCGGCGTTTTCACAATCGACCGAATAGTCACACCCGAGTCGTCAATCTTCTCCACTCCAAGAATCATGGGTTGCTCCAAAACACTCTCGGGCCAATCTTGAGCGAGTCGGATTCCTACGCGCTCAAGGACTTCGAAGGTTCTGCCGATGGGTTCCTCATGCGGGAACGTCAGATCCAGAACAGCCCGGGCCCATTCCTTTGTCATGACAGTGACGTTCTGAATATTCCCATTCGGCACGACGTGGACCTGTCCTTCGAGATTTCGTAGCACCGTGGCCCGCAACGTCATCCGCTCGACAACGCCGGAAAAGTCCCCGACCTTGACGACATCCCCCACGCCGAACTGATCCTCAAACAAAATGAAAAATCCGGAGATGACATCCTTGACAAGACTCTGTGCGCCGAAACCGACTGCGAGTCCGCCGATTCCCGCCGTGGCGAGCAGAGGGGCAAGGGTAGCTAAAAACCCGAGTTCCGAACCGATCTGAAGAATAACGAAAAGAATGATGATTGTCTTGCTGACGCTGCGAACGACGCTGCGCAGAGTTTCTGTTCTCTGCTTCATACGTGCGTGTCCAATCAGGTCATCTGAGGGAATAATCATCCGCAGCCGGTTCAGGCCCGAGTCGATCATTTTGTAGACGATATAGGCGAGAACCAGGATGAAAACGATGTGGATCGCTCGAACGAGATAGACGACGGGAACAGAACCAAAGATATCGCGTACCGACTGAGGCATGTTTCGGGCTTAGTGTATCATGGGACAAATTTTCGCGTGGGGCCGTAGATCGATGGTGAGGAAGAGCAAAGAAGATCCAACTCACGTGCTCTCGATTATTCTTGCCGGTGGCGCGGGTAAGCGCCTGTTCCCGCTGACGCAGGACCGATCGAAACCTGCCGTGCCTCTTGGCGGCAAATACCGCTTGATCGATGTGCCCATTAGCAACTGTTTGAATTCCGGGCTGAAAAGAATTTTCGTCCTGACCCAGTTCAACTCCGCTTCCCTGAACCGTCACATTGCGAATACCTACCGATTTGATCCATTTGCGGAAGGTTTCATCGAAGTCCTCGCAGCCGAGCAAACGATGACGAACCCCAACTGGTTTCAGGGAACAGCCGATGCTGTGCGCCAACATCTTCATCGCTTCACGGGCCGGGAAAACGACTACCAATTGATACTTTCGGGCGATCAGCTTTACCGGATGGATTACCGCAAACTGCTTGATAGTCACTGGAAGCGTGGCGCCGACGTCACGATTTGCGTCATTCCCAAAAACGAATCGATGGCATCCAGTTTTGGCTTGCTCAAGCTCGGCAGCGACGGGCGTGTTGAGCAGTTCAGGGAAAAACCAAGGGGCAATGCTTTGCGCGAAATGCAAACGGATACTGCAGCGCTAGGATTGGCGCCTGAGGAATCCAAGAAGCGGCCATATCTCGCCTCGATGGGGATTTATCTTTTCAAGAGCAATATCTTGACGGATCTCCTTGCGGACGCGTCAATGATCGATTTCGGTTATCAAGTGATTCCAAGCGCAATCGAGAAGTGCGATGTCTACGGTTACCTCTTCGACGATTATTGGGAAGATCTTGGGACCGTGGAAGCCTTCTACAAAGCCAATATGGATCTGACCGGCAGCGATCCCCATTTTGATTTCCACGATATGACCGCACCCATTTACACACGCGCACGATTCCTGCCTTCCACGCGGGTAGAGCACTGCGACATCCGTGATTCCATTATTTCTGAAGGCTCGATTTTACGAGGAGCGCGGATCTTCAATTCTGTTGTTGGAATTCGCAGCCAGATTGGAGAAAACACCGAGCTTGAACGCGTCATGATGATGGGCGCGGATTTCTATGAGGATGACGAAGACTTCGAATACAACCGGCAACTAGGAGTCCCCAACATCGGAATCGGGAAGGGATCCATTATCCGGAACGCGATCATCGATAAAAACGCGCACATCGGTGAGAACGTTCGGATAGTGAATGAAGAGCGAGTCCAAAATTTCGACGGGGCCGGTTATTACATTCGAGACGGAATTGTGATTGTGCCCAAGGGCGGAGTGTTGCCGAGTGGCACCGTGATCTAACGCTGGTATTCCCCTCCTCACGAGGAGGGGAATAAACATTAATCCAACTCCGGGTTGGTCGCGTGACACGTCAAGCAGGTAACGTTCCCCTTCAGTTTCGCTTTGGCTCCGAACTCATCGCTGTTCAGCCGCGCCACCCATTTCTTCATGAGTCCAACCATGAACTCTTTATCTTTTTCGAAGTCACCGACCATCGGAGTCCGCACCTTGGGAATCTTGCTGAAATCAATCTGCCCGGAAACGTGACAATCGGTACACCAGACACGGCCATTCACCGGATCCTTTAAGGGCGATTGCCAATTGGGATTCGGGTGCTTGTTCTCCGGACGGCTGTAAAGGGCAGCAACCCACATGTGCATGAAATACGCCTTCACCATCGGCGGAATTTTTGGCTGATCCTCTTCTTTATCGGAACCGGCTCGTGCGAGCGGTGCGGCATTGGGATCGACCGCAGGTTTGGGCGAGTCTTCCAGGCGCTCGCCGGAACTGACGACTTCGATATTTTGACTACAGCCGGCCAGCAGGATTGTAAGAAATAGAACAAAACACAATTTCATATTAGCGGCCACTAAACCGAGGCCTCCGCTTTTCCTTGAATGCAGTAAGCCCCTCAAGAAAATCATCGCTGTAGAAACACTCCATTTGAACTTCACCCTCTCGCGTAAACGCGCTTTCCATATCGGAACTCAGGCTCCGGTAAATCGATTCCTTGGCCAGCCGCACGACTCGAGGCGCGCTTTTCGTCACCGTCGTGGCCAGTTCCAGGACCGTCGGCATCAGTTCAGCGTGCGGAACAACGCGGTTTACCAGCCCGATGCGTTGTGCTTCCTCGGCTGAAATCATCGAGCCCGTAAAGATAAGCTCACACGCGCTCGCACTACCTACCAGTTTGGGAAGAAACCAGCTTCCGCCCCAATCCGGATGCAGGCCAATCCGCGAGAAGCTGGCACCAAACGTGGCGGCATCGGAAGCAATTCGTATGTCGCAACCGAGCGCGAAACTGAAACCCGCTCCCGCACAAGGCCCGTTGACGGCGGCAATTACCGGTTTCGGCAAGGACCGCATGGTCTTTGTGATTCGTTGCCCGTTTGCAAGAACTTGTCGAAACCCTTCCTCATCGTTGCTCTCACGCAGGCGCTTTAAATGGTCGATATCGCCGCCGGCGGAAAACCCGCGCCCTTCGCCCGTCACGATGACGACTCGTACGGCATCATCCGCGCCGATCTTGGCGAGGACATCCAGAATTTCTTCTCGCATCGGCCCGCCGAATGCGTTCAGCTTATCCGGCCTGTTGAGCTTGATAGTCGCGATTGGCCCGTCAGTCGTGAAAATGATGGTTTCGTACACTTAACAACCTGGCGCGTGTGAAACCTTCATCTCGTTGAGCTGCTTTTTCTGAATCTTCACGGCGAGGTCCAGCACGGCTTCGACTGCCTGACGTGCCTGCTGCTGAAGCTGCGGAGTGACCGCATACTTTTCAAGCACGGTCCGCCCTAGATGCACATGCCACTGTTCGTCCGGCTGAATGGCCTCCCGATAGAGGGCCGCAGTCGAATTGTCGCCGGCAGCCTCACAAAACTCGATGAATTGTTCGTTTTTCTTCAATGCAAGCGACTCACGCGTGAACTGAGCAGCCCCGATCCGCTCGACTGTCGTCTTGAAGCCGGCCAATAACTGGAACATGGGTCCGTAGCCGCCGGCGCCGGGATCGAAGTCACGAAGATCGACTCCCATTTTTTGCAGATGCTCTTCGATGAGCCGGTAATGCTTGGCCTCGTCGCCTACCTGCCTCGCCAGTGCAAGTTTCACCTCGATTTCCGGCGTGGTCGGTATCCATACGGCAGCAATCTCACTCGCTTCCAGCTCATTCTTGAGGGCCATTTTCAGCCGGCGTACGACTTCCGACTTGTCGATCGCGTCTATTGCCGGTTCTTTGAGCAGATCCAATGCGGAGAGTCTCTCGTGGACGTACGTTTCAAGTCCCTGAACAAAGCTCATGACTTGCGATTATATCGCATCACCATTGTGTTATCTTGTGCACCATGTCGCTATCAAGACGGCAGTTTTTCCGGCGACTGATGCATCCGGGCCAAAAATCCCCGGAGGAGCGCCGGAGTCGTTATGACCTGATGGACACATATGTCCGCACGCATTTACTTCCATATGATTTCGCCTTGACCGCGGAACAGGAATCGGAGCTGTTGACCTCAGTTCGTTCGGCCCTGGAGGAAACAAGCGACGAAGAGTTGTTCTCGGCTATCTTGCGTTTCAAAGTCGAAGAAGTAGCAGACACAAAAATCCGGCGCTGGCGCAGTGAAAACCAGCAAAAGGAACAAGTAATCCGTCTAAAAGAAGTACGCGATTCCGCAGCGGACTACGTGAGTGCATTCCTCAATGGACAGGCAACACCCGCAGCAATTGAACAGCTTAGGGTCCGATTCGCGATTGAGGATTCGAGGTTGCTGGAGGGTGAATTAGCGAAGCAGATCCGGGAATGGATTGTGGGCATGGACGATAGCGAATTACTTCAGTACGACGTTGTCACCGTGAAGGACCTTGTCTTTGCACAGCTTCGGTCGTGGTGCTAAC
>DATFXZ010000704.1:0-4037 GCA_035315305.1 Terriglobia bacterium
CTTCACGCCAATGGCCGAAAAAGTCATGAACCTGATCCCAACAGATATCGGCCGGCCGATTACCGACATCAAGCCAAACCTGCGTGTGCCGGATCTCAAGAGCTCCATCTCACACGTTATCGAGTCACTCGAGGTTCAGGAGAATGAGGTCGAAGACATTAATGGACGATGGTATTCCATGAGAATACGACCTTATCGCACGCTCGATAACAAGATTGATGGAGTTGTCATTGTTCTGTTGGATCTGAACCACAGGCCCCGTACGAATCAGCAAGGGTAGCATGTTGCCCAACTCCGATTTGAGATGGTGTGTGAGCGACCCCCTGCCGCCTTCGGCGGCGGGGGGCGCTCACACACCATATCGACGCAGGCAAAGATTCTTCCGTCGTTCCGCGGCTGAAAATCTGTCTTACCGATACAGCCAGACGCGGAGCAAGGAAAGCAATTGATCCGTATTCACGGGTTTTGCAATGTAATCCGACGCGCCCGACTGGAGACATTTTTCACGGTCTCCCTTCATCGCCTTGGCCGTCAAAGCCAGGATCGGTAGCGTTCTAAACTGAGGATCATTCCGGATTTCGCGTATGGTCTGATAGCCATCCATCTCAGGCATCATGATGTCCATAAGAACCATGCTGAGATCCGGCGTGCGTTGCACGATTTCAATGGCCTGACGTCCATTGAGCGCGGTTAGCACATCCATTTCGTGATTCTCGAGGATACTGGTCAGAGCAAAGATATTGCGGATATCGTCGTCTACGATTAGCACCTTGCGATGACGCAGCGCATCATTGGAACCATGGAGTCGCTCAATCATCTCGCGTTTTGACTGAGGCAATCCCGATACAACCCGATGTAGAAACAGCGCAGTCTCGTCGAACAGGCGTTCCATCGATTGCACGTCTTTAAGGACGACACTTTTCGCGACGACCTTGAGACGTGCTTCTTCTTCAGGCGTCAATTCCTTTCCGGTGAAGATCACCGTGGGCAGATCGCGCAGCGCCGTGTTCTTTTGCATCGTCTCCAGCAGTTCAAATCCCGTCATGTCCGGTAGACGCAGATCGACCACACAGCAGTCGAATGCGGACTCCGACAACACACGCAATGCGTCGGCACCGGTGCCTGTGGCGCTGACCTCGACGTCGTCGTGCGCGAGAAGCTGCACGATGCTGTCGCGCTCGATGTCGTTATCTTCGACGACGAGCAGTCGTTTCGTATGTGGAGTGACGTAGGACTTAATGCGATCGAACGCATGTTCGAGATCCTCCGTTGTCGCAGGTTTTACCAAATACGAAAACGCTCCATGAGATAAGCCGTGCTGACGCTCTTCCTCAATCGATAGCATCTGCACGGGTATGTGGCGTGTAGCCGGATCGAGCTTCAAATTGTTCAGAACCGTCCATCCGAGCATGTCCGGCAAAAAGACATCCAGGGTGATTGCTGTCGGCCGGTATTGCCTGGCCAAACTGAGGGCCGCCTGTCCACGACTCGCGACAATGCCCTTGAATCCTTTAGAGCGCGCTATGCCGAGCAAAATTCGAGCGTAATGCGAGTCGTCATCCACAATCAGCAAGGCGTTGTCGCCTTCACTGATATCGTTCCGATCATCAAGAATGACTTCTTCCGATTTAACAGCCGTGTGAACCGGTAGTGCTGGCGCCAGCGTACCGATCTGGTATGCATTAGTAGCCGGCGCAGTTACAGAGCGGGCAGGACCTGTGTACAGGATCGGCAGATACAATGTGAATGTACTGCCTTGCCCGGGCGCGCTTGTTAATTTGATTTCACCTCCCAGCAAGATCGCCAGCTCGCGGCTGATGGCCAGTCCCAGTCCGGTGCCTCCATATTTCCGGCTCGTCCCGGCATCTGCCTGCTGGAACGCCTCGAAAATGAGCTTTTGCTTTTCCGGTGCGATGCCGATTCCCGTATCCGTTACTGCGATAGCCACGGCATTCTGAACAAACCGAAGGACAGGATGATCCAGCGACCAACCTTGTGTTACAGAACGCACAGTCATTGCGACATGCCCCTGCGCTGTGAACTTAAATGCGTTTGACAACAAGTTTTTCAAAATTTGCTGCAAGCGTTTGAAGTCCGTCGTGAAATTAGGCGGCAGCGCTGTATCGATATCCACGCGAAACGCGAGATTCTTGGATTCCGCCACATGATGGAAGCCGCGTTCGACGCTGTCTCTGAGTGATACAAACGTAACCGCTTCCGGCTCCACGGTAACGGTTCCCGATTCGATCTTAGACAGATCGAGAATGTCATTGATCAGTGTGAGAAGGTCGGTGCCCGCCGAGTGGATGTTTCTCGCATACTCCACCTGTTTCGAGCTCAGATTCCCGCCCGAATTTTCGACGAGTTGCTGGCCAAGAATCAGGATCGAATTCAACGGCGTTCGCAGTTCGTGCGACATATTCGCAAGGAACTCAGACTTGTATTTCGATGTGAGCGCAAGTTCAGCAGCCTTTTCTTCCAACGCTCCGCGCGCTTGTTCCACTTCTTTGTTTTTGCGTTCGACTTCGACGTTTTGCTCAGCAAGCTGTTTTGCCTTGGAGGCCAGCTCCTGGTTCGTCTGTTGAAGTTCAGTCTGCCGCGTCTGAAGTTCAATAGTCAGCTCCTGCGACTGGCGAAGGAGATTCTCAGTCCTCATCGTGGCTTCGATCGTATTGAGGACAACTCCGAGCGACTGCGTAAGCTGCTCCAGGAAGCTCAAATGAGTTGCCGTAAACGGTGCGAGAGCTGCCAATTCGATTACCGCCTTCGTTTCGCCTTCGAATAACACTGGGAACACGACGACGTTTCTCGGAGGTGCGACGCCGAGGCTGGACTGTATTGTCGTGTAATTCACCGGGACATCCGTCAGCAGAATGCTTTTCTTTTCAAGCGCGCATTGGCCAACTAACCCATGACCCACTTCGATACGCTTCGGTTGATTCGCATGTTGTGCATATGCGGCCAGCAGCACCAGAGCCGGTCTTTGCTCCGCCTCGCTAGTTTCGCGGTGTTCCATTTGATAGACCGTGCCTTGCTGTGCGTGCACGAGAGGAGCAAGTTCAGAGAGCAACATCTTGCCGACAGTCACAAGATCGCGCTGCCCTTGGAGCATTCGCGTAAACTTCGCAAGGTTCGTTTTCAGCCAGTCCTGCTCCTGGTTACGCTCCGTCGTACCACGCAGGTTGTAAATCATCGTATTGATGTTGTCTTTCAGTTCGGCTACTTCGCCGCGGGCTTCCACTTGAATCGAGCGAGTCAGGTCACCCTTGGTCACTGCTGTCGCGACTTCCGCGATTGCACGGACCTGATTGGTCAGATTTGCCGCCAGGAGGTTGACGTTGCCGGTCAAGTCCTTCCATGTGCCTGCAGCGCCCGGTACATTCGCCTGACCACCCAGCCTGCCATCAACACCCACTTCGCGGGCAACGTTCGTAACCTGCTCTGCGAACGTCGCCAGAGTATCCGTCATGTTGTTGATCGTTTCTGCAAGAGCGGCGACTTCTCCTTTGGCTTCGACCGTGAGCTTCTGACGGAGATTGCCGTTTGCGACGGCTGTTACCACTTTCACGATGCCGCGTACCTGGTCCGTAAGGTTGGCGGCCATGACGTTGACCGAGTCGGTCAAATCTTTCCAGGTTCCCGCAACGCCTGGTACTTCGGCCTGACCACCAAGCTTGCCGTCCGTTCCGACCTCGCGGCCCAAACGCGTGACTTCAGCGGCAAATGAACGCAGTTGATCCACCATCGTATTGATGGTGTTCTTCAGTTCGAGGATCTCGCCCTTAACGTCCACGGTGATCTTACGCGACAGGTCGCCGCGAGCAACGGCAGTGGTCACCTCGGCGATGTTTCGAACCTGTGCAGTGAGATTCGATCCCATAGCGTTGACTGAGTCGGTCAGATCCTTCCAGGCGCCCGTGACTCCAGGAACGACGGCCTGCACGCCAAGCCGTCCTTCCGTACCGACTTCTCGAGCCACGCGGGTGACTTCCGATGCGAATGATCGCAATTGTTCGACCATGGTATTGATGGCTTCT
>DATFXZ010000705.1:0-14100 GCA_035315305.1 Terriglobia bacterium
CTGGTAATCAAAACGGCCCAAGAAATAATCCTGCGTGCCGATGTTTGGATTATCGACGAGGGCTTGTCCGGTGCCGGAAGCTGCTCCCGTTGCTCCGAAAAGTTCCGGCGTGTAGTTCGGAAGCGGGTACAGCGCCATCGCATTTCGCACAGCTTGTCGCACACCCGGATTTGAATTTTCCGTGATCGCCGTGCCGCAAACGCCGCTCGCAGTGATGGTCAAGAACTGGTGAGCGCAGGAGTCTGGAACAGTGACAACGGCCGTCACGATTTGTTTTTTCCGCAGACCCTCGTAGTTAGTGAAAAAGAATGCCTTGTCCTTTTTGATCGGTCCACCAAGGCTTCCTCCAAACTGATTCTGATGATATGTCGGCGGCTCGGCTGTCGTTTTGCCCGGCTTGATGACCGTATCAAAGAAGTTGCGCGCCTCGAGTTTGTCATTGCGCAAAAACTCGTATGCGGATCCGTGGAGAGCATTTGTGCCGGAGCGACTCGAAGCATTGATTACTGCTCCATTGCCGCCGAACTGGGCGCTGTATGTATTCGTCAATGTCTGAAATTCCGCAATGGCTTCTACACCGAGCGCCGTTCCGAGGCCTCCGGCGCCTGGGCCGTTGTTCCAGAAATTGACCATATCTTGATCGTCCAGCAAGTAAGCCTGCCCCGATGGACGCGATCCGGCGATCGAATACTTTTGTCCGTTTCCATAGAACGTATTGCCCGCGCCCGGAGCACCCAGTGGGATCTGCGTCACACCCGGCGCCAGCGTCACAAGCTGTGTGAAATTCCGGCCATTCAGCGGAAGTTCCGTAATCTGCTTGCCCTCGACCAGTGCGGCGACAGCCGTCGATTGCGTTTCCACCAGCGACACATCAGCTGCTACGAGCACTGTCTCTCGTGACTCGCCTACCGGAAGTCGGAAATCCACCACGGGGTTGCTGCCGACCGTGAGCGTGACCTTTTGAGCAACACTTTGAAATCCAGGTGTGGATGCTTCGACGTCATACTCTCCGATCCCCAAATCAGGAACTCGAAAACGGCCCACCTCATCGCTTGTCGTTGTCCGAGTCAGATTCGTTCCCGTGTTCTTGACTTGTATCGTGGCGCCGCCGATTGCAGCGCCGGACGGATCCGTCACCGTGCCGGAAATAGCTGCCGTTGCCTGCGCCCGCAGCGTGCTCGGTTCGCCTACCGCCGTGAACAGAACAACCGCGACAGCCAACACCGAAAATGATTTGTAAATTTTCACGCTTGTGAACATCGCTCCCCCTTCCCGAAAGACGAATCAATTGATAGGAATTTGTGAGTGTCGGAATACTGCGTTTGGTGTGTGCGCGGCTTTCAAGAAACGCACTTGCGTGAACAGAATCATGACAATCCGCCGGGTGGGGCCGTGTAGTCAGGTGTGGAGCTTGAGATTGAAAACAAATCTGACCAATGTTCAATTCATTAATTCTCGATTCCCATCCGATAAAACCGCTCGTGTGCAATTTGCTTCCGCGCGGTTGAGAATTAGGAATTAAGAATTGAGCATTGGTCAGCTCTTCGGGGAAATTCTTAAGTCATCATCGGCTCAAAAAATGGCCAGCGGATTCACGGGAGAACCCGTGCCGCCCTCTACCGGCAGCGGCGCAAACGTGATCATGAACTCGTATCGTCTCACCCGTCTTGCTGTCTCGACAGCACGCTCGAGGTCGAGATTTTCCACAATGCTTACGCCCATCCACTTCATGATCATCTGATGAATTGGGTTGCCGGCAATGCCTTCGGCCGGACCCCAGCCTGGCCGCGGATTCCAGTCGATATTAAAGTCATGACCGAGAAATGCCGGCTCCCGCTCTTTAACCCAAGGAAGCGTATCCGCGAAATAGCCCGCTACTTGCCCCGCCCACGGCCCCGATTTCGCGCGGCGTTTCCATCGTCCGACGTACAGCAGGACAACATCACCAGGTCCGGCTTTTACGCCGATCTTCTTTTCCCACGCTTCGAGATCCGCGCGTGTGATCGGTGTTCCCGGCTCGATCCATTCCACTCCCTTCAATTGAGGAATGTCGTAAAGGACCGCACGCGTAACAATGCCGTCTCGCCACGCCATAACGCTTCCCTTCTTGCAGCCCGCTTCGGACGTAACGTTTTCGGGCACAGAGAATCCGTTGTACATCTGGCCATCGGCAAACTGATGACAAAACGCATCCATGTGCGCAGTGGATAAACCGTGATAGCTCACCTGATAATTGTCCAACGCGCTATTTGGTCCGATGTTCAGCGTCGTCCGGTGGAACACGGCGGTTTCGGGCACATCAGCCTCAGGTTGTTGCGGCACCGCGTGTGCGAGCGAAACGACCTCTCCGGTTTTCACGAGCTTCGCGACATTCACAACCTTCGCCGGCGTGATTAAGTTCGTTGTGCCGCGCTCATCATCTGCGCCCCAACGCCCCCAATTCTTGAATTCCGCTTTCCATCGAGCATAGTCAGCCGGCGCCACCGTTGAAGTTTTGTTTTGGGGCTGAGCGAAGAACGATCCGATAGTCAG
This sequence comes from Terriglobia bacterium, assembly GCA_035315305.1. Lineage (GTDB taxonomy): Bacteria > Acidobacteriota > Terriglobia > 20CM-2-55-15 > 20CM-2-55-15 > 20CM-2-55-15. The sequence continues at coordinate 2,533 of DATFXZ010000705.1, forward strand.
GGCGCCGGTGGAGAGCAGCAGTCCAACGAACAGTGATAGTTTGCTGCGACCATTCATACAAGCTCCTATCGAACTTTGCGAAAGAAAGCACGCACGTCGTCGACGAACAGCTTGGGCTGCTCGAGGCAAGCGAAGTGGCCGCCCTTTGGCATTTTCGTGTAATGGATGAGATTGAAGTTGCGCTCCAGGATGCTGCGCGGAGGATTCAGCGGCGGCATCTCGCGCGGGAATGATGCGAAACCTGTTGGTGTCTCTAACTTACCTTGGGGGAGAATGGCGCGATCGTCCAGCGCTCCGCGATAGAACCAGATTGCGGTCGCTACAGTGTCCGTCACGAGATAGATCATGACATTGGTTAAAAGTTGATCTTTAGTGAAGACGCTTTCGATATCGTTCGCGGAATCGCTCCAGACTTTGAACTTTTCGACAATCCATGCGGCCGTGCCGACCGGATTGTCGTACAGCGCGAACGCGACAGTCCCTGGCTTGTGTTGCTGTTCGTTGAAATAGTCGAGCTCTTGCGCGCGGTGCGCTGTTGCCACTTGCTGCCAGGCGCGCTCCTCATCAGTAACATTACCGGCAGGCGGAGCCCCTCCCGTGGCGTTCAGGTGGATGCCCACGAGGCTCTGCGGAAATTCGCGCGCCAAGGCCACGGTGATGGCATTGCCCCAATCCCCACCTTGTGCCCCAAACCTCGAGTAGCCCAAAACGCGCGTCATCAACTCGTGCCACAGGCGTGCCGCAGTCGGCGGGCCGATCGGCTGTTTGGGTTTTGAAGAAAAACCGAATCCGGGTATCGAAGGCACAACGACATCAAACGCGTCTTCAGCCGAGCCGCCATGTTTTGCCGGATCGGTGAGCGGGCCAATCGCCTCTATGAACTCAAACACTGAGCCCGGCCAACCGTGTGTGAGTATCAGGGGCAATGGCTTCGGGCCTTGACCTTTGACGTGGTAGAAATGAACGTCATAGTCATCGACACGCGCGACAAACTGAGGATACCGATTCAAGTTGGCTTCAGCCTTCTTCCAGTCGAATCGCGAAGCCCAGTACTCAGTGAGCGACTTCATGTATTCCCAGTTCGCGCCATAACGCCAGTCCGGCGCATCCAGACGGTCCGGCAGCCGCGCGCTTTTTACGCGCGTGAGGATGCGGTTCAAGGTTGTTCCAGGAATATCCACTTTGAATGGCTTAGGTCCGTTGTTTTGCGCAAGCATAGGCAGACTTAGTGAGATCGGCAGAAGCCGTAAGGCGTCGCGGCGAGTCATCGCGCGGAGTCTATCATTAATCCTGTGCTAACCTAGAACAACCGAATGATTCGTGCGCTGATTTTCGATTTCAACGGCGTCCTTGCAGATGACGATCCGATCCACATGGAAGCCTTCCGGCGAGTTGCCACCGAGGAACGACTCTCTTTTACAAATGATGAGTACATCGAGAAATATCTGCCCCTCAATGACTGGGATTGCTTCAAGACCCTATTCGCCGACTATGGGCAGGACTTGCCGCCGCTGAAGCTGAATGACCTGATCCGGCGCAAGAGCGTCTACTATTTTCAGGCGATCGCAGAGAGAACCGTTCTATTCTCGGATGCCGCAAAGGCCGTGAAGGCTGCAGCCGGGCGTTGCCGACTGGCTATCGCATCTGGCGCGCGACGTGAGGAGATACTTCACATTTTGAAGCATGCGAGCCTCGAAAACTGTTTCTCCGCCATTGTATCGGCGGAAGACGTGAAGTTTGGAAAGCCGCATCCGGAACCGTTTTCTCTCGCCCATGAGAGACTGAAGGAGAGGGATGGGTCATTGACAGTCTCTGAGTGCGTAGCGATTGAAGATGCCATTGGCGGCATTCAATCCGCGCACGATGCGGGTATGCGATGCTTGGCCGTCGCGCATTCTTACGGACCGGACCGGCTGCGTAGCGCCAAGCCCGAATGGATCATCGATTCTCTTGCAGATTTCGTGTCATGGATGGAGAAAGAAGTTTCGTGAGCATTCGATCACGCAAAACCTTTCAGCAACTCGTAACCCTACCTGACGCGGCGATTCCGCTCGCAGAAACGGCGCTGATGATCGCTTGTGAGGAATATCCGCAGCTGGAACTGAGTCCATATCTTGATTTGCTCGACGAGATAGCGGAATCAGCGCAGCGGAAACGAAGCCCATCGGATTCTCCGATCGAGACTGTGGGGAAAATAAACAGCGTTGTGTTTGACACCTACGGGTTTCGCGGAAGTGTCGAAGACTACTACGATCCGCGCAACAGTTTCTTTAACGACGTTCTCGATCGTCGTATCGGAATTCCGATCACATTGTCGACCCTTTACATCGAAGTAGCAAGACGCATTAATTTTCCAATTGTCGGGGTCGGCATGCCTGGACATTTCCTGGTGAAGTATTGGGACCGCCGTGAAGAATTCTTTCTGGATCCGTACAATCGCGGCGAGATTCTTACCAGAGAGGATTGCCGCAAGCGGCTGGTCGCGCAATACGGAGAGGCAGTGGAATTCAACGATCGTCTTCTCGCCCGCGCGACACATCGGCAGATCGTCTGGCGCATGCTGAACAATTTGAAAGACATCTACGTGAAGGGGCACGCAATTGATAAATGCCTCTCCATTGTCGACATGATGCTGATTGTCGATTCCGAAGATCTCATCCAGTTCCGGGATCGTGGTCTGCTGCGGATGCAGCTTCGCCAGTTTGACGGCGCCGGCCGTGACCTCCAGTACTACCTTCAACACGCCCCTGATGCGGACGACCGTGAAGAAATCGAAAATCACGTTAAGGAACTCCGACGCATCCGCGCGATGATGAATTAAGATTTGTCCGTATGCGCGAACGTGTGTGCGATGCCAAGCGAATCGTAGTAAAGCTTGGTTCGAATCTGTTCTTCAATGACGGCGGCGTGATCGCGCTTGGACGCATCTTCTCTTTCATCGAAGACATCGCAGCATGCCGCCTGGCGGGCAGACAAGTGATCGTAGTTTCGTCGGGAGCAGTCGCGCTTGGCGCTGATGCCTTGAAGATGAAGTCGTCCACTGCCTCATTGGCCCAGAAGCAGGCGCTGGCAGCCGTCGGGCAAAGCCGGCTGATGAATCTGTACGAGCAAGGTTTCGCAAAATACGGGTTGACTGCCGCGCAGGTTCTGCTCACCGAAGAGGATTTTTCGAGCCGGAAACGATATTTGAATCTGCGCCACACGCTCACGACGCTTCTCGAGATGGGCGTCATTCCCGTCATCAACGAGAACGACACCGTATCTACAACGGAACTTGAAATCACCGATCGTAGTCCGACGTTCGGAGACAATGACAAGCTGAGCGCGCTTGTCATGAGCAAACTCGAAGCAGCCCTCCTGATTCTTTTGTCCGACGTTGATGGCCTCTTCACCGATAATCCTCGCGAAAATCCAGATGCTGAGTTCATCCCCGAGGTGCACGAAGTCACCGCCGATATTCTTGCCCTTGCCGGCCGCAAATCGGCACGCGGGCGAGGCGGTATGGGAACAAAGCTTCAGGCGGCGCGTATAGCAATGGAGTCGGGAGGCGTGGCGGTTATCGCGAATGGCCTGACGACAGGGATTCTTCGCCGCGTGTTGCATGGCGAAGAAGTGGGGACTCTTTTTGTCGGAAAGGCCGGATCGCTTTCAGAGAAACGGCGCTGGATTGCTTTTGCTTCCGCAGTATCCGGGCGAATTCACATTAATGAAGGTGCGCTGGACGCAATCACAAAACGGAACGCAAGTCTCCTCTATGCCGGCGTGACGCTCATCGAAAACGAATTCGAACGCGGAGACGTGGTTTCCATCATGGGGCCGAATAAGAAAGAAGTGGCGCGAGGGATCGTGAATTACTCCAGCTCGGATGCTTCGAAACTGATCGGCAAACATTCCGACGAGATCGCACGGCTGGCGACCTCAAAGAATTACGACGCATTCATTACGAGAAACAATATCGCGTTTTTAACGGATCATCGATGAGCGAAACTCGACAACAGGCCGAACGCGCACGCAGGGCGTTTCTCAAATTGGCTGCAAGCATCGACCGCACCGCGATCTTAAAAGACATCGCGACAGCGCTGCGGGAGAATGCAGCGTCGATTTTTGAGGCAAATCAGAAAGATCTTGCGGAAGCGAAAGCCGCCGGCATCGCGGAACCTCTCTACAAACGACTCATTCTGAATGAACCGAAACTGCGCGACGTCATTACCGGCATCGAACAGATCGCCGCAATGGAAGATCCCGTCGGGCGCGTGGTTCAAGAGACACAACTCGATGAAGAACTGATTCTCAAGAAGGTGCAAACTCCGATCGGAGTCCTCGCGATGATCTATGAATCGCGGCCCGATGCCGGACCTCAGATCGCTGCGCTTTCGATTCGTACGGGAAATGCCGTCTTGCTGAAAGGCGGCCGCGAAGCGAGGCACACGAACCTCGCGATCGGCGACATCATCCGTGCCATTCTCGATAAATATGGCGTTCGCGATGCGGTGCAGTTGGTTTCCACGCGCGAAGAGATCGCAGAACTCCTGAATATGGATGATCTGATCAATCTCGTCATCCCGCGTGGATCAAACGAGATGGTCCGGACGATTCAGCGAAGCACCAAGATTCCAGTGTTAGGACACGCCGACGGGATTTGCCACGTATACATTGATGAGTTCGCCGATCCTGATAAAGCCGCACGTATTGCGGTCGATTCTAAAGCCCAATATCCGGCGGTATGCAATGCCGCTGAGACGCTGCTCGTCCACGCGAAATTTCCAGCCCGCGAGAAGGTCTTCGACGCGCTAAGGAGCGCCGGAGTTGAATTACGCGATTCAGGATTCGGCTCGGAATATCTCGATTTGATTATGAATGTGAAGATCGTGAACAGCCTGGACGAGGCGATCGATCACATTCACCAATACGGTTCAGCGCACACGGACACCATCGTTACTCAGAATGGTGAACGGGCGCGGCGTTTCCTGAACGAGGTGGATTCGGCTGGTGTGTTCTGGAATGCCTCGACCCGGTTTTCCGATGGCTTCCGCTACGGATTCGGTGCAGAGGTTGGGGTCAGCACGAACAAGACACACGCGCGTGGTCCGGTGGGAGTGGAAGGTCTGATGATTTATAAATACCAGCTCATCGGCAACGGGCACGTTGTCGCGACGTATACGGGCGATAGCGCGCGGCCGTTCTTGCACCGAAAGCTCTAGGAGACCTCGCACCCCGTCCGGGGTACGAACGTTCATCGCATATTCTTTCCAGGGGTACGCAAAAAAGCGTACCCCTGGCTAAGTTCCCAGCACCGCTCCGCGGTGCTCTTGACCTCGGATTATTTGTGCGACGCCTCGGATGCGACAGACGAAGCAACCGCCAGAGGGACATCCCTGGAATCTTCTGCCGGCCTGAAGAATAGGGCAAACAATAGAAGAACGGCCGCGGCGCCTGCCGCCGGCACTAACCAGATTCGATCCCACATGTGACTTGAAGTTGCAGATGCAGAGACAAAAAAGTCCACGACTCTTCCGGATAACCACGACCCAATAAACATTCCGACTCCGAGGGTGACGAAGGCAATAAATCCCTGGGCTGCGGCGCGCAAGTCCCCAGGCGCGCGCCGGTCGACGTAGATCTGTCCGGTCACAAAGAAAAAGTCGTAGCAGACGCCGTGCAAAAGGATCCCGGCGTAGAGCATCCACACGAATCCAGCATTGTCACCACGAGCAAATAACGCATAGCGAGCCGCCCACGCAGCCATGCCCACGAGCATCATCGTTTTCACGCCAAGTCTGCGGAAGAACCACGGCATCACCAGCATGAAAAAGATTTCCGACATTTGACCAAGGGTCATTTTGCCGGCCGCATTGGCCACGTTCAGTTCATTCAAGAACGGATTCGTGAACGTGTAATAAAACTGCAGCGGGATGCAGATCAGGAACGAGCCTGCGACGAACACAGCAAAGGAAGAATCGCGCAACAGCTTCAATGCATCGAGGCCGATCACCTCGCGCAATTTCACTCGGTGGCCGGTCCGCTTCGGTGGCGTGTGCGGCAATGCCAGTGAAAAGAATCCCAGCGCGACGGACCCTGCAGCCGCCAGTCGCATCGGCAGGGCCGATGCTTCAATCTTCAATGCGCCGACAGCAAGGCCCGCAGCAATCCAACCAATCGTTCCGAGGACTCGAATACCGGGAAACTCTTTTGCAGGATCTTCCATCTGATGAAACGATAACGAGTTCGTTAACGCCAGGGTCGGCATGTAGCACAACGTGTATGCGAGAAGTACTCCATACAGTGTGACGAACGAGGTTTGCATTGATGCGTAGAAGAGGAACACAGCGCCAATGAGGTGAAGAGCCGCAAGCAGACGCTCGGTGGCGAAGAAACGATCTGCGATCATCCCGACGAAGAACGGCGAGATCATGGCAGCCAATGCCGTAGTGCCGTAAGCGAGTCCAACTTGTTCGCCGGAAAAGTGAAGGGTCGCGGAGAGCCATGTACCCATCGTGACAGACCAGGCTCCCCAGACGAAATACTGCAGGAACATCATTGTTGAGAGTTTCAGTCGCGTGCTCAGAACCACGATCACTCCTTAAGGGTCAGACCCCTCGTCCTGTTTTTTGGGGACGAGGGGTCTGACCCCTTGTCCCCTACGCCAGCGCCTGCCGCATGTATGCCATGCACTTCTTCACTTCCTCGATCGAGGTTCCCGTACCTTGGTGCTCATATTCGATCAACGTGCGGATCGGATACTTCTTTTCCTTAAGCAGCAACAACACTTGCTTGATAGGTGTGTCGCCCTCGCCCCACGGTACATTCGGACCCTGATTTTTCTTTCGATCTTTCACGTGCAGATGCGTGATCTGGTCGTGATTGTCCCGAATGAACTGGACCGCATCGAAGTTCGCCGCCGTGAAATGTCCGATGTCCAGATTGATTTTGAAAAACTTCGACATTGCGAGCGCTTTGGCAAAACTCTCGGGAGCAGCGAATTCATCAGGATCCTGAATGTTGGAATGGCCGTGCATGGCGACATACATCTTGTGCTTCTCCGCGAAGGGAACAAGACGTTTCGCAACGCTCAGCTGAGTAGATGCCGCGATGATGCTCACGCCCAGTGCGTTCGCCTGATCGAAAGCTCTGTCCAGTTCGTCGTCCGTAAAGTCGTTCCGGAAGTTCACCGTGTAGGCGAACAATGAGATGCCGGCATCATCGAATCGCTTGCGGACATCTTTGAAGTGCTGTGCCGGAGTGGTGAGCCGCCATTGACGTAGTTGTTCTCGAGAGAATCCAGCGGGCTCGACGTGTGGACAAAAGAGCTCGATCTCGCCGATGCCGCATTCGGTCAATGCTTTGATCATAACGTCTACCGCATCGGAGGCGCCGGGTGTGCGCGGCAGATCGCGGAAACTGTAAGTGATCGTGCCCAGACGGACACCGTTCACGACGGAGTCGATTCTTGCCAGCAACGGCATTGCTGCGGCCAGTTTCACAAAATCTCGTCTTCGCATGTTTCCTCCAGACGGTCAATACAACGTGAACGCGAACAATGTATCGCCTGCTGCGGCCAGAATGTATTGATGACCGTCGACCATATATGTCTCCGGCGCATTCGACACCTGACCGATGCGGCTATGCCACAGAGTCTTTCCGTTCGCCGGATCGAACGCTATCAGGTTTCCCGCGTTGTCGCCCGCGAACAGCACCTTGCCGGCTGTAGTGAGGATCCCGCTCATTACGACCGTTGCGCTTGCAGGATATTGATGGCTCCAAACGGTCTTGCCTGTTTTGTAGTCGATCGCGACGAGGTGACTACCTAACGAGGCAACCGGCACTTCTTCCTTCCCTCCCAAGCCCATGGCGCCGCGAGAGTCCGTTTCCGTCAGATAATACATTGCGTATGAGTCATATCGCGGAACGTAGAACAGGCCCGTATCCGGAGAGAAGCTGGGAGGCGGCCAGTTCGTGACGCCACTGTTGGCCGGTGAGACCAGCGACCCGCCAACGTGAAAATCTTTTGCTTGGTCGCGGACAGGCTGCCCTTGCTTGTTGATCTCCTTCGCCCAATTTGAAGTCTCGGAATAGCGCGTGGAAACCAATCGTTCACCCGTGACTCGGTCAAGCGTGAAGTAGTAGCCGTTCCGGCTCGCATGCAGAACCAGCTTGCGCGCGCGGCCGTTGAATTCGGCATCTACAAGAATGGGCGTCTGTGCCGAATCCCAATCGTGTGTGTCGTGCGGCGATGTCTGGTAATACCACGCCAATTTTCCGGTATCGACATTGATCGCGACGATTGAACACGTATAGAGATTGTCGCCTTCTCCTCGGCTCGCGGACGTATACGCCGGCGAGGGATTCCCTGTGCCGGTGATATAGAGATGTGTCTCGGGATCGTATACACCTGGAACCCAAACCTGGCCGCCGCCATGCCTGGCGGCGTCGAGATCCTTCCACGTTTCCAGTCCCGGATCGCCCGACTTCATCGGCACGGCATACCACACCCACTGGCGTTTGCCGCTCTCCGGATCGAATGACTGAAGGAAGCCAGGTTCATCGAGATCGTTTCCTGTACCTACCAGGACATGATCGCCGATGACAATCGGCGCCATCGTCGAGAAGTACTGCAGGTCGAAATCGGAGATTTCCACGTGCCACAGTTCTTTGCCGGTCTTTGCGTCGAGCGAGACGAGATAGTTATCGGGCGTTTCCATGAACAGCCGGTCTCTCCACATACCGAGCCCGCGATTGCCAATGTGTGTGCCGCCCCTGGTTCTCCAAAAATAATGCCAGAGCACATGTCCATCGCGAGCGTCGACGGCCCAGGCATTGTCCGGCGAAGAGACATAGAGAACTCCGTTGACCTCCAGAATCGCGCCCTTAATCGTGACTCCAGCGAACTCGCCTTCTCCTTCACCACCAACGGTGGTTTGTACGTTGACGGTACTGCCAGGCCCGCCATTCAGCCTCGCTAACCATGCGAGCGTGAGACTCTTCACGTTTGATTGATTAATTTGAGTGAGCGCGCTGTAGCGCTTGCCGGAGTAGTCGCCTGCGTATGTCGGCCAGGAGTCCGCGAGTGGTTTGAGCAAATGCGCGGGGTCTAGACTTTGCGCCCAGATCCAGCATGAGAACAAACCGATGCTAACGGCAAAGACCAGAATTCGGCGCCTCTTCATTTGACACTCTCCAGGTACGCCGTGACATTGTGAATGTCCTTGTCGGTATAGATACGAAGAAGGTCTTTGTGCTGCCGCAGCGGATCCCGGACTTCGACTTTCGGCGTTTGACCTTGGCGGCGAATGGTGTACTCCGTGGCATCGGCGGCCCGGAGCGTGACGATGAAGTCATCGATTCGGATAAGCTGCCCCTCGAGCTGCTGTCCGGAGGCCAACGAGATCACAACCGTGCTTACTGGCGGTTTGGACGGCCGGGTACCGCGAGCACCCGGCATTAACCAGGTTTGCTGCATGACCCGCTCATCGTCGATTCGCGCAGCGAAACCCTTGATGTCACCGGACACATCGTGACACGAAGCGCATTTGGCTTTGAAATAGGCTTCGCCGGCCTTCGGATCTCCAACAATGATCGTATCGGGTCGAAGCCGGGACACGTCATACCCGCCGACTCGAAAGCTATGGATGAAAGCAGCAATGTCGGAGACCTGGTCGGCGTTCAATTCGAATTTCGGCATTGCTGAAAGACCATTGCGTAGTATGTCGCCAATCAACTCACCGCTTTTGTCGTTCAAAACAATTTCGGACCGAAGCAGATTCGTTCCTCCTTCACCACCTCGAGCGTCCGGCCCATGGCAGAATGCACAGTTCGTGCTGTAGAGCAACCGCCCGCGTTCGACAACGGCTGGATCGGCAGGCGGTTTCGATGGATAGCCCGTCGTAATCGCACTTCCGCGCCCGCCTCTTCCTCCTTCGGCCGGTGCTTGCGCACTTAACTGAATCGCGCCTGCGACGAAGATCAAGCCAAACGCTGCCGTCACCGTCGTACCCAGTCGCACCTACGTCCTCCTTCAAGTAAGATCGTGGGGAATTTGGTGCCTAATGTTATACGGAACCTTGAGCTACGGCGAGCATATTGAATTTCCTGCGAGGACCTGAAACATGAACGGAATTACATCGGAATCCGTTGAAGACTACATGCAAAGTCTTTTGCCGCCGCGCGATCCGGTTGTGGCGGAAATGGAGGACTTCGCGAAAAAAAATCGCGTCCCTATCGTCGGACCGATGGTCGGCCGGTTTTTGCATCAGCTTGCGCGGTTCGTCGATGCGGAACGCATTTTCGAAATGGGATCGGCTATCGGCTACTCGACAATTTGGTTCGCGCGAGCTCTGAAGCCCGGCGGCAAGGTGTACTACACAGACGGAAGCCAGGAAAATGCGTCAAGAGCAAGGGACTACATCAAGCGCGCCGGCGTCAGCGACCGTATCGAAATCCTCGTCGGCAATGCTTTGGATCTGATCGATCAGGTCCAAGGCGAGTTCGATGTTGTATTCAATGATGTCGATAAGCATGATTACCCAGCTGTGTATCGCAAGGCCGCGAATCGTGTGCGAATCGGCGGGCTTTTCGTTTCCGACAATGTTCTTTGGTCAGGACGGGTGGGCGATTCTTCTATAAAAGACAAGCAAACGGAGGGTATCCGATCGTTTAATAAGTTGCTCTACTCAGATGACCGTTATTATTCAACTATCATGCCGATTCGGGACGGTGTTGCTGTTGGACTGCGCGTCCGATGAAGTTCTGCGGATGCGTTATGAGTCAAAGTATAATCCGCATTCCAAAAATAATCGTTTCGCTTTGCCATAAAGGAGGACTAGCTATGGTGAAAAAACTTGCTGTAATCGCAATCTGCCTCGCGTACCTATGTGGGAACGCGATGGCGCAGGATGCAAAAACCGTGATCGCGAACGCGCAAAAAGCACTGGGCGATGTGAAATCGATCACGTATTCGGGATCGGCCAAAGATGTGGCATTCCAACAGTGCGGAGCCAACTCTACCGATATGATCTGCAAGGGAACGCATGATCCGATGCGGCCGATAAACAATTACGTCCGAGTTATCGATCTGACAGCCCCGGCATCGCGTCAAACCGGTGCGACGAACAACATTGGGGCCGGAGGCTCAACGACGGTGACAGCCGGTACGTTCTTCTCTCAGGTCACGCCCCAACAAGCCGATGTCTCTCAACCTTGGATCAACTCGCTGGAGTTTTACATCACGCCTTGGGGTTTTCTGAAAGGTGCTGCTGAGAACAACGCGACGGTGAGCCGCCGCAAGGTTGAAGGTAAGGACTACACGGTCCTCACCTGGAGCCCAAAGGTCAAGGCACCTTCCGAAAAGAACTACGTCATTAATGGCTACGTGGATGAAAAGAATATCGTCGATCGGGTAGAGACATGGCTGGGTGAAAACATCATGGGCGACATGCACATCCTCGCCACCTACTCCGGTTGGAAGGACTTCGGCGGAGTGATGGCTCCTTCGAAGATCGTGCAAACGCGCGGTGGATGGCCCTTCTTTGAAGTCAATGTGACGTCGGCGAAGGCGAATCCTCCCGATGTCGC